>WHUE01000100.1 GCA_009377375.1 Alphaproteobacteria bacterium
GGTCCTCGGTCAACGCCAGCAGCAGGTGTTCCAGGGTTGCGTATTCGTGGTTGTGCTCGCTCGCATAGGCGAGAGCCTGGTGAAGCGACTGTTCAAGGTTACGCGAGAGCATCCCGCTACTCCTTTTCAAGCGTGCACTGCAGCGGATGCTGATGCTGCTGCGCAAGATCCATGACCTGGGTTACCTTGGTCTCGGCTACTTCGTACGTGTAGACCCCGCACACCCCGACGCCCTTCTGGTGGACGTGAAGCATGATCGTCACCGCTTCCTCGTGGCTCTTGTTGAAACAGCGTTCCAGCACCATCACCACGAACTCCATCGGCGTGTAGTCATCATTAAGCATGATGACCTTGTACATCGACGGCTTTTTCGTCTTCGGCTTGGACCGGACGACCACGCCCGTCGTCGGGCTGCCGTTCGATCCGCGGTCTTTGTCGCTGTCACTCATCGCCGATCGAAATTAGCACACGTTCCTCTGCGGATTCCGGGACGCCCCATCTTCGTGGTGGCTCACGATCATGATATGTAGGTAGCCTCGCAGATGGAAAGGCCTTTCTGTGCCTCATTCACAATCCTCCCTACAATGTTAACGATTGGTTAACCGTGCCGGAAGGGAGGAAGTTTCGCACATTGCCCCATTTGGTTAACGGTTGGTTAGGCGGATGAATTCAAAATAGACAGGAAATGCGGATTCCTGTAAAAACTTATGGATTACCAAGGGCTTCGGCTGGTGATCCGGTCAGCGTTCCCGTACCGGCGGTTATCGGGTACGGATTTAAGGGGGGTACAGTGCGCCTGTTTCGCGTTTTTTTTATGGCGTTGCTCCTTATTTCCGTGGGCTTGCCGGCCCTCGCGGCCAAGTACGCGTCCATCGTGGTCGATACCGGCACCGGGGCGATTCTCCACGCCGAGAACCCGGACGAGCGCGCCTACCCGGCCTCGCTCACAAAGATGATGACTCTCTATCTGGTGTTCGAGGCGCTCAAGGCCAAGGCCATCACCATGGACAAGCTGCTGCCGGTCAGCGCCTATGCGGCGGGCCGGCCGCCGTCGAAGCTGGGCCTGCGCAAGGGGCAGACGATTTCCGTACGCGACGCGATCGGCGCGCTGATCACCAAGTCGGCCAACGATGTCGCCTCGGTGGTCGCCGAGGGGCTGGGCGGCACCGAAGCCCGGTTCGCGCACATGATGACCGTGCGCGCCCGCAAGCTGGGCATGAGCCGCACGACCTTCCGCAACGCGTCCGGCCTGCCCAACCGCCACCAGACGTCGACCGTGCGGGATATGGCGCGGCTCGGCATCGCCCTGCAGCGCGACTTCCCGGAGTATTACGGCCTGTTCGCGACCAAGTCCTATGACTACAAGGGCCAGAGCTACCGCAACCATAACCGGCTGCTCACCGCCTACGAAGGCACCGACGGGATCAAGACCGGCTATATCCGCGCCTCCGGGTTCAACATCGTGGTCTCGGTGGAGCGCAAGGGACGCCGTCTGATCGGGGTGATGATCGGCGGCAAGTCGTCCGGCCGGCGCGACCGCCAGATAGCGCAGCTGCTGACGGATGCGTTCGCCGCCGTATTCGACGGCGACAATCCGCCGGTCCAGCAGCTGCCGGCGCTGATCGCCAGCGACGACGACGATGCCGGCACCAAGGACATGGCAGACGACAAGAGCGGCACCGACGAGCAGGAGCCCGGCGAAACGGCGGTCGCATCGGCCGTCGGGGACGTCGCGGTCGGCGATGCCCAGGAAGGCTCCGCCGACGCGCCGGCCCTCGACGAATGGGCGGTGCAGGTCGGCGCCTTCAACCGTTACGCCCCGGCGCACCTGGCCGCCACACGCGCAGCACGCCAGCTTCCGGTTCTGATCGGGCTGCGCGTCGTCGTCGTGCCGAGCAAGGCGCGGCGCGGCAGTCTCTACCGGGCGCGGCTGGTCGGGCTCGACCGGGAGAAGGCGCGCGACGCCTGCCGGGAGCTGCGCGAACGAAAGTTCCAGTGCCTCGCCATCAAGCACGAGTCCCCGCTCACCGCGACGCAGTAGCCCGGTTCCTCAGAACCTCATCGCGGCGATTCGCCGCAGGAACGCTGCGCGATGGTCGCGGCCCCAGGCGTCGAAGTCCCACGGAGCGACGCCGATGCGCGCGCGGGTGCCCGCCGCATAGATCCGGGCCCTGTGCGACATCCCGTCGGCCGTGACCACGATGACGTCCCGCTCGACATACTCGTCCGATTCGAAGGCGGTCAGCCGGCGGTAGCCCTCGCGGTCCACCGCCCCGGCCAGCAGCCCGGTCACCGCGTCGCCGCGTGACGGCACGACCACCGGATAGGTGCGGCCGCGCATGAAGGCGCAGCGCCAGCCCGGCAGCGTCGCGGGTTGCAGACGCAACGCCCGTGCGCGGACTCGCCCGAGGACGGCCTCGCGCACGGCCGCATCGCGCAGCGTGCCATAGAAGAAGAACCGCATCGGCGGAACGCGTCAGAAGCTGGGCGGCTCGATTCCGCTGGCGACGACCTGGGCGACCAGTGCCGCGCGCAGCCGGGCGAGCCCGGCCTCGTCCTTCGCCTCGCAGCGCGCCACCAGCACGTCCTGGGTGTTGGAGGCGCGCAGCAGCCACCAACCCCCTTCGACCTTCACGCGGATGCCGTCCACCGCGCTGAACTCCGCCCCCTCCGCCTCCAGCCGCGCGCGCACCTCGTCGATGACGGCGAACTTGCGGGTGTCGCTGCACGGGAAGCGCAGCTCCGGCGTATTGACCGGCTGGGGCAGCCGGTCGCGGATCTCGGCGAGGCTCTCCTCGCGCTGGCCCAGATAGCCCAGCAGCCGGACGGCGGCATAGAGCGCGTCGTCGTAGCCGTAGTAACGGTCGGCGAAGAAGATATGGCCGCTCATCTCGCCCGCCAGCGGCGCCCCGGTCTCGGCCATCTTGGCCTTGATCAGCGAGTGGCCGGTGCGCCACATCAGCGGCGCGCCGCCCATGCGCGCGATCTCGTCGAACAGCGTCTGGCTCGCCTTCACATCGGCGATCACGGTCGCGCCGGGCCGCTCCGCCAGCACGTCCTCGGCGAGCAGCACCATGAGCTGGTCGCCCCAGAGGATGCGTCCCTGCCCGTCCACCGCACCGATGCGGTCGCCGTCGCCGTCGAAGGCGAGGCCGAGATCGCAGCCTTCGTTGCGCACCGTCTCCTGAAGCTGCTCCAGGCATTCGGGCAGGGTGGGGTCCGGGTGGTGGTTGGGGAAGGTGCCGTCAATGACCTCGTTGAGCAGCAGGTGTTCGCCCGGCAGGGTCGCGGTCAGCATGGCCATCGCCTCGCCGGCGGACCCGTTCCCCGCGTCCCACGCCACTTTCAGCGGCCGGCCGTCGCGGAAATCGCCGCGCAGCCGGGCGACGTACATATCGAGCATGTAGCGGTGCTCGTCGCTGCCGCTTTCGCCGGCGGCGTACGAGCCGGCGCCCGCGATCTCGCCCAGCCGCTGGATGTCGGACCCGTAGAACGGGCCCTTGCCCATCATCATCTTGAAGCCGTTGTATTCCGGCGGGTTGTGCGACCCGGACACCATCACCCCGCCATCCGCCTTCGCTTCGTGCACGGCGTAGTAGAGCATCGGCGTCGGGCCCAGCCCGATGCGCACCACGTGCAGCCCGCAGCTCTTCAGCCCGCCGACCAGCGCCTCTTCCAGCTCGGGCGAGGACAGGCGCCCGTCATAGCCGACGCAGACGGTCTTGCCGCTGCGTTCCACCGCCATGGTTCCGAAGGCGCGGCCGATGGCGTCCGCGTCCGCCGGGCCGAGCGTTTCGCCGATCACGCCGCGGATGTCGTATTCCCGCAGGACGGTGGGATCGAAACGATGGTTTGTCATCTCAGCCTGCCTTCCGCACCGGCGGCCGGCCGATGCTGACATAGTCGAACCCGGCATTGGCCATCTCGGCCGGGTTGTAGATGTTGCGCAGATCGACCATCACCGGCCGCTTCATCAGCTTCTTCACCCGGTCCAGGTCAAGCGCGCGAAAGGCGTTCCACTCGGTGATGATGAGCAGCGCGTCGGCGTCCTCCATCGTCTCGTAGGGGCCGTCGCACCACACCACGTTGTCCAGCATGCGCCTGGCTTCCTTCATCCCCTGCGGGTCGAAGGCGCGCACCGTGGCGCCACGCGCCTGCAGCGCGGGGACGATCTCCAGGCTCGGGCTGTCGCGCATGTCGTCGGTGTTCGGCTTGAAGGTCAGACCGAGCACGGCGACGGTCTTGCCGTCGACGGACCCGCCCGCGGCAGCCACCACCTTTTCGACCATCTGCGCCTTGCGCGCGTCGTTCACCTCCACCACCGTCTCCACGATGCGGATCGGCGCGCCGGAATCCCGCGCAGTGCGCACCAGCGCCAGCGTGTCCTTGGGAAAGCAGGAACCGCCGTAACCGGGCCCGGCATGCAGGAACTTGCGCCCGATCCGCCCGTCGAGCCCGATGCCGCGTGCGACGTCCTGCACATTGGCGCCGACATGCTCGCAGAGATCCGCGATCTCGTTGATGAAGGTGATCTTGGTGGCGAGAAAGGTGTTGGCCGCGTACTTGATCAGCTCCGCCGTCTCCAGCGAGGTGAAGATGATCGGCGTCTCCAGCAGGTAGAGCGGCCGGTAGAGCTCGCGCAGCACGGCCACCGCGCGCTCCGCGTCCGTGCCGATGACGACGCGGTCGGGCCGCATGAAGTCCTCGATGGCGGAGCCCTCGCGGAGGAATTCCGGGTTCGAGGCCACATCGAACTCCGCATCCGGCCGCACCTGGCGGATGATGCGCTCCACCTCGCGCCCGGTGCCGACCGGCACGGTCGATTTGGTGACGATGGCGGTGTAGCCGTTCAGCGCCGCCGCGATCTCCTCCGTCGCGGCATAGACATAGGACAGGTCGGCATGGCCGTCGCCGCGCCGGCTGGGCGTGCCGACGGCGATGAACACCGCGTCGGCGTCCGCGACCGCGGCGGCAAGGTCGGTGGTGAAGCGCAGCCGTCCCGCCTTCATGTTGCGGTCGACGAGGTCGTCCAGCCCCGGCTCGTAAATCGGGGAGCAGGCATCGAGCAGCCGGGCGATCTTCGCCTCGTCCTTGTCGACGCAGACGACGTCGACGCCGAACTCGGAAAAGCAGGCGCCGGAGACCAGCCCGACATAGCCCGTGCCAACCATCACGATCTGCATGAACGTTTCCTTCCTGTGCCGGGGCGCCCGCGGTCAGCGGCGGCGCGCCCGCACCGGTCCCGGTCAGCCATATCGCTTCAGCACTTCCCGCACCCGGTCGCCGAGATCGTCGCGTTCCAGCGCGAAGGCTATGGACGCTTCCAGGAACCCCACCTTGTCGCCGCAGTCGAACCGGATTCCCTCGAAGCGCAGCCCGTGGAACGGCATGCCGCCGATCATCTGCGCCATCGCGTCGGTGAGCTGGATTTCGCCGCCAGCGCCGCGGTCCTGCCGTTCCAGATAGGAGAACACGTCGGGCTGCAGGACATAACGGCCGATGATCGACAGCGTCGACGGCGCGTCGGCGGGCTCCGGTTTCTCTACCAGCCCGCGCACCTCGACCAGGCTTCCGTCCTCGGCGCCGGTCTCGAGGATGCCGTAACGGTTCGTGTGCTCGCGCGGCACGTCCATCACCGCGACGATGTTGCCGCCAGTTTGCGCGTGCCGGTCGAGCATCTGTTTCAGGCAGGGAGTCTTCGACTGCACAAGGTCGTCCGCGAGCAGCACGGCGAAGGGCTCGTTGCCGACCAGCTCGCGCGCGCACCACACCGCGTGGCCGAGCCCGAGCGGCTCCTGCTGCCTTGTATAGGCGATCTGGCCGGGCTTCAGAGTCGGGCCCTCGAGGGCGGCCAGGGCCTCGGCCTTGCCGCGGCCGGACAGGAGGTTGTGCAACTCTACGCTGTGGTCGAAGTGATCCTCGATGGCGGCCTTGCCGCGGCCGGTGACGAAGATGAACTCCTCGATCCCGGAGGCCCGGGCCTCCTCCACCGCATACTGGATCAGCGGCTTGTCGACGACGGGCAGCATTTCCTTCGGGATCGCCTTGGTCGCCGGCAGGAACCGCGTCCCCATGCCGCCGACGGGGAAAACCGCCTTTCGTACCATCTGCGTCATCAGGAGCCGTTCCCTTTACGTGACAGTGCCCGGCGGCGCATGACAGCGGCGGCGGGCGGCACGGTTTTGCCATAGCCACGACAGGGGTGCAAGAAGATCACCAGACGGTCACCGCCCCAGCAGCAGGTCCTTGGCCTGGTTGATCTTGGACGCGAGATAGTTGGAGCCGCCGTGATCGGGATGCGCCTTCTGCATCATCTTGTGATGCGCGCGCCTGACCTCTTCTTCCGACGCGCCCGGCTCGAGGCCGAGGATTTCGTAGGCCTCGTCGCGGCTCATCGCGTCGCCGCCGCGCCGCGCGCCGCCGCCCCAGCGCGAGCCGCCGCCCGCGCCTTGCGCGTCCGCGTCCTCTCTGCCGCCATCCGCTTCTTCCGTGCGCCACGCGGCGCCGTGCACGCGGTCCAGGTAGGCCTCGAGCACCGCCGCCGACTGCTCGTCCTCGATGCGGCATTCGCGCAGCAGCGATCGCAGCTCCGCCGGGGCCATCTCCCCCAGCCGGCGGCCGGCGAAGGGCCCGTCCAGCACGGTGCCGTTCAGCACGCCGCTGTCGTGGTCCAGCGACATGCGCAGGTAGCGGGTCTCCACGTCCGAGCTCTGGCCGGGAGACGGACCGCCGAGGTTGCGGAAGAACTGCCGCGTCGCCCGCCAGCGCACGAACGCCGGCAGCAGCAGGCCGAGCACGATCCACAGCGCGCCGATGCCGTGCGCGGCGGCGAAGGCGATCACGGCGACCACCGCAAGGATGCCGATCACCAGGACCAGCAACCTCGCCACGCGCCTCGGGTCGACGCCGCCCATCCCGCGCAGGATAAGTGCCAGCCCGATCACAACGCCGAGGCCGAGGATCAGATAGGGCATGACATCACAGCCGTTCCGCTACTTGACCTGAGAGGTAATCTGCGCGACCGCGCCGCCACCGCTCCGCTTGCCGTAATCGACCAGCGCCCGCCTGCCGCCCGCGGCGAAGACCGCGACAGCGTTCAGCAGTTCGCGGAGCTGGCTCGCCGAGGCCGCATCGAACGGGCAGTAAGCGCCGCCGGTCAGCCGGGCGAACTGGCGGAACGCCTGCGCGGCAATCGGATCGCCGCCTTCATGGAAGACGAACATGGGCACGCCGAGCAGGCCGAGCTCTCCCGCCCGGTGACAGAGCGCGTCCACGTCCTCCTCCATCGCATCGCCGACATAGACCAGCGCGTTGACGCGCCGGTCCCTCGCCTGGCCGATGGCGTGCTTCAGTACCTTTCCGATCTGGGTCTGGCCGCCGAGACAGTCCACCGCGGTCATGCGGCGAACGAGCTGGTCGGAGGAACTCACCCAGGGGCTCGACTTGCATTCGCCGAAGCCGCGGAAAAAGACGAGCTGCACCTCCAGCCCGCCCAGCCCGGCGGTCTCGGTGAACATCTCGCTCTGGATATGGCAGGCCCGGTCCCAGGTCGGCCCGCGGCTGGCCGTGGCGTCCATGGCGAACATCAGACGGCCGCACGCCTGCGGGGTATGAACGGCCGGCGTGCGGGCGAGCTTGTCGAGGAACGCGGAAACGTCCGCGTTTCCCGCCTTTCCCGGCAGTTTGTCCCTGTTATCGGTCATTGCTCAAGCTTTGCGGCCATATTTGCAAGATAGTGCGTCGGCGCCGCCCTATCCAGCCCGGAAGGCCGGTTGCGGTACCGTGGCCGGAGCGAAAAAGGCCGCTGTCCGGCAAGTCCTGCGCCCTTGTATTCCCGAGGGTCCGCGACATTTCACGAGGACCCCGCACAATCGACAACGGCATGTCACGCTCGCTATCCCCGGCACGTATCCTGCAGCGCATCGTGGAGGTCCGCGACGAGGAAGTCCGCGCGCTGCTCTGGTCCTTCGCGTATTTCTTCTGCCTGCTCTGCGCCTACTACATATTGCGCCCGCTGCGCGACGAGATGGGCATCGCCGGCGGGGTGCGGAACCTGCACTGGCTGTTCACCGCCACCTTCGTCACCATGCTGGCGGCGGTGCCGCTCTACGGCGCGGCGGTGGCCAGGATGCCGCGGGCGCGGTTCATCCCGATGGTGTACCGGTTCTTCATCGCCAACATCCTGATTTTCTGGGCGCTGCTGACCCTGGACGTCGCCCCGGTGCATGTCGCGCGCATCTTCTTCGTCTGGATCAGCGTGTTCAACCTGTTCGTGATCTCGGTGTTCTGGTCGTTCATGGCCGACCTGTTCCGCAGCGAGCAGGGCAAGCGGCTGTTCGGCTTCATCGCAGCCGGCGGCTCGGCCGGGGCGCTGCTGGGGCCGTCCGTCACCGTGGCGCTGGCCGCGCCGCTGGGACCGGTCAACCTGCTGCTGATATCCGCCCTGCTGCTCGAGCTGGCGGTGGTCTGCGCCCGCCGGCTGCAGCGCATCTCGGAAGAAACCGCGCCGCCCGCTGCCGAAGACGCCGCCGCCGCACCGCCCTGCCCGGCGCCGGCGCGCTGCGACCGGGACCGCGCGCTCGGCGGCGGCATGCTGAACGGCATCCTGCTGATCCTGCGCTCGCCCTACCTGGCCGGGATTTGCCTCTGGGTGTTCCTGCTCACCCTTGCCGGCACCTTCCTGTATTTCCAGCAGGCGGAGATCGTGCGCGACGCCTTCGCCGATCCGGCGGACCGTGTGCGGATCTTCGCCGCCATCGACCTGGCGGTCGGGCTGCTGACCGTCGCGGTGCAGCTCGCCGCCACCGGACGGCTGATCACCCGGTTCGGCGTCGGCCCCGCCGCCGCCTTCCTGCCGCTGATCGCCGCGCTCGGCTTTCTCGCGCTGGCGATCGCCCCGGTGCTGAGCGCCGTGATCGCCTTCCAGGCGGCGCAGCGGGCCGCCAATTTCGCGATTTCCAACCCGGCGCGGGAGATTCTGTTCACCGTCGTCGGGCGCGAGCAGAAATACAAGTCCAAGAACGTCATCGATACCGTCGTGTTTCGCGGCGGCGACGCCGTCAGCGGCTGGATGTTCGCCGGGCTCAGGGGGATGGGGCTGGAGCTGGCCGCGATCGCCCTGCTCGCGGTGCCGGTGATGGTGCTGTGGCTGGCCGTCGCCCTGCTGCTCGGACGCACGCAGGAGCGGCTGGCCGCCGCATCGACGGGATAGGCGCAGAATCCGGAAGAGTTCGGGACGACCGGCAGCCTCGGCAGGCGCCTTCCTAGACGATCTTCACACGCTCGTCGCTTTCCGCCGAGGCGACGATCGCTTCCAGCACGGCGACGCCGTGGACGATCTGGTTGGGGGTGATGGGATAGGGCTCGCCCCCTTCCGCCGCGGCGGCGAAGGCCTCCAGCTCCGCGCCGAGCGAGTTGCCCGCCGGGGTTTCCAGCACTTTCTGGTTGCCGTCGGCGTCGCAGACGACGAGCTGCTCGGTGCCGCGCAGCTCGACCCAGCCCCTGTCGCCGAACACGCGCACAAACCAGAGCCGCCCGCCCGCCGCCATGCTGCCGAGATAGCCGGTCATGCCGTTCTCGAAATCGAGCAGCGCGCAGGTCGTGTCGTCGAAATCGAGGTCGACCGCGCGGCGCTTGCTGCGCGCATCCGCCTCCGCCACGGGTCCGCACAGATGGATCAGCGCGTCCACCGCGTGGATGCCGAGCGAGGTCATGCCGCCGGCCGGGCTCTCGTCGCGCGAGTTGCGCCAGGCACCTGCCGCCATCGGCGCGAGGTTGGCGGAGAAATTGGTTTCCACATGCAGCAGCGTGCCCAGCTCGCCGCCGTCTATCATCCGCTTGGCCTCGATCATGTTGGCCATGAAGCGCCGGTTGTGGCCGAGCCCGACGGTCAAGCCGGCCGCGAGGCAGGCGTCCACCGCCTCCTGCGCGCTCTTCCGGGTGAGGGTGAAGGGCTTTTCGCAGAAGACGTGCTTCCCCGCCTCGGCCGCCGCGACGATCTGTCCGAAATGCAGCGTATGCGGCGTGGCCAGCACCACGGCGTCGATGGCGTCGTCCGCCAGCACCGCGCCGTAATCGTCGCCCAGCGCGATGCCGCGCGCCGCGCAGAATGCCTCTGCCTTCGACACGGTGCGGGTGACCCCGGCGGCGAACCTGATCCGGTCGCTGCCGGATGCCGATTCCACCAGCCCCTGCCCCCAGCGGCCGAGGCCCACGATTGCCGCATTGATCATCGATTACATTCCCCTGTTTTCTCGAACAGCCGTTTTCCAGGTTGCGCAGTCTGACGGCACCGGGCGCGTCGGGCAATGCCCTGCCGACATACGGCTACACCGCGCCGCCATGCGGTTGTACAGTGGCGCCGCATAACACGCCCTTCCGGGGCGAACGGGGAAGGCTGGGACATGGAAGCAACGGAAGCGGGAGCGACCGCCGCGGGGCCGGCAACGGCATCGCTGATCGGCAAACGGACGGCGATCCTTGTCGTCCACGGCGTCGGCCAGCAGGAGAAATACCAGACGGTCGGCGATTTCGCCGCCGGCCTCGTCGTCCGGCTGGAAGCCGCCACGGGCACAACCTTCATGCCGACGCGGCGGCTGCGCAAGTTCTCCTGCGGCATCGAGAGCATCCTGCGGATCGCCCCCGCGGATGCGTCCTGCCACATCGACATCGTCGAGTATTTCTACCAGCCGGCGCTGCAGCGGAAGGTCGCGCTGTCCGACGTGGTCGACTGGCTGATCCGCACCGCCGACCATATCCGCGCGCTGTATCGGAACAACGAGGCGCTTCGCCGTGAAATTTCCGGCGCCGGCGTGACCGAAAGCGGCGGGCTGGGGCAGAACTACATGCTCTACAACTTCGCCGTGGTGGTCCCGGTGCTGGTGTGGGCGGTCCGGCTCGCGCGGCTGCTGCAGAAGATCCCGGCGATCGGCGGGTACCTCAAATGGCCGGCCGCGCTCATCAACTGGATCATCGGCCACCTGCTGGACGACCTGATCGTGAACTTCGCCGGCGACGTCACCGCCTACACCGCCATCGACGCGAAGGAAAAGCTGCACGAAGTGCGCGGCGAGGTGCTGGGCGGCTGCGTCACCATCCTCAAGGAACTGCTGACCGGCACGGGGCCGGGGATCGAATACGACCAGGTGGTGCTCGCCGGCCATTCGCTCGGCTCGGTCGTCAGCTACGACGCCGCCAGCATGATCAGCGCCGAGGCGCAGGCCGACGTGAACGCCCTGCCCTCCGCCGCGCTGCGCAAGCTGGTCGGCTACGTTACCTTCGGCTCGCCGCTCGACAAGGTCGCGATGTGCTTCTGGCCCTTCGAGCCGAAGGCGGGGGATAGCGGAACCGGCGCCCGGGCCGGCTGGCTGCGCCAGCGCGCCGCGATACGGCAGATTATGCTGGAGCATTTCCACGGCATGCGCGGGCTGAGCCCGAGGCTGACGGGCCACCCGGAGGACGCCGGGCATCGGCCGCTGGAGCACGTCATCTGGATGAATTTCTACCATCCGAAGGACATCATCGCCGGATCGCTGGACGCCTATCGCGGCGTTACCAACATCCAGACCTACGCCGACGACGGCACGCCGGAATACACCGCCGGCGACCAGAAATTCCCCGGCGCGCATTCCTACTACTGGTACGACCCGCACATGCACGACACGATTATCTCCACCTTCCTGACCGACGACGTGTCGCCGTGCTTCCACGACCGTGCGAAGCTCTCGGCGAAGCTCGCCGCGCTGCGCGCGCGCTCGAAGAAGGATCTGTAGGCCGCAGCCGCGCGCTCAGACGAGCGCGAAGCCCGGCGCCTCGGGCATCGCGCCGCCGGGTCGATCACGAGGACGCAGCGGTTCGCGTCCACCGTGACCCAGATCCGGCCGTCGCGTCCCGTGATCATCGCGTGCGGGCCGGCATAGAGGTTGAGGTCGATGTGCCCGGCCAGCGTCATCGTCGCCAGCAGCAGGCGGCGGGCATTCGCCCTGGCCGGTTTCGCAGCGTTCATCCCCGTTTCTTCCCTGGCGGCACTATATCCGGAAACCGGCGGAGCCGTCGGAAAATGCCGGTTGCCGCGCGGGCGGCGTTGCGGGACAATCCGCCGCAAAATCCTGTCCATAAAACAAAACGCTCGCAACGGATTCGGAGGCCTCATGTTCTCGAAGCTGAACCATCTCGCGATCACCACCGACAACTACACCGTGCTCGGCATGTTCTACCGGGCCTATTTCGGCATGACCGTCTCGGGCGTCACCGACCGGGAGCAGTCGGCCATTTCGGTCGGCGACGGCTATGTCGGGATGACGCTGATCCCCCGCCGGGCGGGGCGCCGCGCCGGCATCGACCATTTCGGCATCGAGGTGGAGGATTTCGACCTCGCCTGCGCGCGCATCGCCGAGAAATATCCCGAGATCGAGGTGGTCAAGCGCCCGTCCAACCGGCCCTTCGCCAGCTTCAGCACCCATGACCCGGCGGGCAATTATTTCGACCTGTCGCAGATCGGCCACGAGAACCGGGCCGAGGTCTACGACATGCAGGAATGGAAGCAGGAGACCGGCATCGAGAGCTTCGGCATCCGCGTGCGCGAGCCGGGCCGCGTCGCCCAGTTCTATTCCGACGTGTTCGAGCTGGAGCCGCGCAACGATCCCGGCCAGGACGACGCGTACCGCTTCACCGACGGGCGCGTGACCATGACGATCCTGCCGTGGAAGATTTCCGACTTCAAC
>WHUE01000101.1 GCA_009377375.1 Alphaproteobacteria bacterium
CTGCGGGCCGCGCCTCGCGGTTCGTCTCGTCTGCGCACAACGCAGGCGGTTCTATCTGACCGGATCCATGCTCTGGCGGCCCCGGACCGGCGCGGGCGGGGCCGAAACCTCGATCTGCCGCTCTATGGTGCTGGTGAACTCGTCGAGGTCGTGGCGATTGGCCGCCGCGATGACGATGCCGATGCCCTTGTGCGCCCAGTAGTTGACGTAGACGGAGCGGTCGACGGCGAAATGCCGTCGCTCTTCCTCCCCATCCTCGAGGCGGGTCACGTAGATGGCGACGCGGTGCCGCTGTCCGTCCTCGTAGACCAGCACGCCCGCGGCGTGACCGTCGAACCGGGCAAGCCGCCCGTCGGACAGCTGAAAGCCGTGCTCCTCGGCATGGGGCACGCGGACCGTGAGTCCGGTATTGGCGTTGATCCAGTCGATCAGGGCCTGCGGCGACAGGATGCCGTCCTCGTCGAATACGGGCGGATCGTCGGCCAGGTCGAGATAGGCCAGGGCGGCCGCATCCGCATAGGCCGGCACGGTCATCGACAGCTTGATCCCCAGCACGCCGGCGGTACCCGCCACCACCAGCGCGATCATCGCCGCGCTGCGCAGGCTGACGCGCAGCCCGGCCATCGCGCGCTGGCGCGGCGGCGGCGCGTAATCGGCGATCAGACGCACCGTCTCGGCGATATGCCGGTCCGGCACGCGCGCCCAGGCGGCGGTGAAATGCCGGCGAAGCAGGGCCATGTCCTGCCGCGTCTCGCGGATGCGACGCGCGATGTCGGGCCGCTCCGCGCAGCAGCTTTCCACCCGGGCGCGCTCCTCCGCGTCGAGCTCGCCGTCGATATAGCCCTGGATTTCCGCTTCGGTGATCTTTGTCATTTTACCACCCGCAATGGCGCCGCGACCCGTCCGGCGGCCTTTCGTCCGCTTCCGGCCATGAGGCGGCGCAGCTGAGCGCGCGCCCGCGAAAGCCGTGAGGTGACCGTGCCGACCGGCAGGTCCAGCACCTCGGCGACCTCCTTGTAGCTCAGCCCCTCGACCGTCACGAGGACCAGGACCTCGCTGAACTCGTCGTCGAGCTGCTCCATCGCCGCGACCAGATCGCGGATCTCCAGCCTGGCGATCTGGTTCGACGGCTGGGACACCCGAGCCGCCTGGTTGACGGGGACATGCTCCACCCCCTGCACCCGCCGGCGCAGCCGTGTGACGTGACGGTTGTGCATGATTGTGAACAGCCATGCCCGGAGATTCGTCCCGGGCTCGAACAGATCCTGCTTGTCGAGCGCGACGGTGCAGCAGTCCTGGACCAGGTCGCGCGCGTCGTCGTCGCTTCGGGTGAGCGCCAGCGCATAACGATAGAGGCTCCGTATGTGGAGCGGCAGCTCCTCTTTCAGCTTCCCTGGCCGCGTTTTCAAACCGTCCTGCTCCGGCCACCGTTATCGCTGCCGGGCGGGACGCCCGGACATGCGCCAGCAGTCCCTTATTGCACTAACGCGGCAGGGTCGCAAACCATCCCGGACGATGCAAAAAAAATCCGGATCCGGTCGGTTTTTTCCGAAAGCCCCGGAAATCCGGGAGTCTTTCGGCGATGTGCCGGCCCTCGGGGCCGGATGGCAGGACCGTCAGACGGCGGTGCGGACCATGCGAAGCGTAGCAGGCGCTTCCGGCAGGTCGGCACAGGCATCCTGCGGCACGATCAGCGTGTCGCATTCCGGCGTCACGGTCAGCGATGCCGGCAGCCGCCGGAAGCGGAACGGGTTCATCGTCTCGTCGTTCGGCATGCCGATCACCAGCAGGTCGGCGTCGATCGCCCGCCGCATCGCGGTGACATGCGCGGCGACGCGCCGCGTGGCCGGCTGCGCCCGGCCTTTCGCCGGCAGCGCATAGGGGTGCAGCGTCGCCTGCGGGGCGAGATGGGGCAGATAGGTCAGCAGCCGGTCCTCGCCGATGACGCCGTCATACGCGATAACCGCCTTTCGGTACGCGCGGCATTGCAGGTCCGACCGCACGATCAGCACCGCGCCGCGCGCCTCTTGCAGGCTTCGCGCCGCGGTCGTGCCGAAAAGACGCGGCGCGCGGCGCCGCACCTGCGTGTGCCCGATCACGGTCAGCACCGCATCCAGATCCTCGCTTTCGCGGACGATCCGGCGCGCAACGTCGCCTCGACCGACCTTGTAGGAGACATGGTGGCCGGTCTCGCGGGCCAGTCGCCGCGTCCAGTGCAGCAATCGCCCTTGCGCCTTCCGCTGCCGCGGCTCGGCCACGAACCCGGGCAGCAGGTCCGGCAGCACGTGCAGCAGGCGCAGATCGGCTCCCATCGCGCGGCTGACCTCGGCGGCCCGTTCGACCGCGGGGTCGCGATCATGGGTCAGGCTGGTGGCGACGACGATGTGCGGCATGGCGAATATCCTTCGCTGTTGCGGCTGCGTGTCAGGTTGATTCCTGCCGGGCATGGACGGGCGGGCCGCCGGACGCGCGTTGGCGCACCCGCTTGCGATGCGCGCTCGCCCGGGCGAAGACGCGGTTTAGCAGGACGTATCCGAGGATGCCGGAGATCAGCGATCCGGACAGCACCCCGACGCGCACCCCGGCGGAAAGGCTTTCGTCGTTGAAGGCGAGCCCGCCGATGAACAGGCTCATGGTGAAGCCGATCCCGCATAGCAGGGACACGCCGTAAAGCATGGCCCAGTTCGTGCCGGTGGGCATGCGCGCGATGCCGAACCGGATCATGGCCCAGGTCGCGCCGAACACGCCGATCTGCTTGCCGAAGATCAGCCCGGCGGCGATGCCCAGCGGCAGCCCCGCCGATGCCGCGTCGAAGGTCAGCAGATCCAGCTTGACCCCGGCATTGGCGAAGGCGAAGGCGGGCAGCACCATGAAGGCCACCCACGGGTGCAGCCCGTGCTCCAGATGGCACAGGGGCGAGGCCGCGCGATCCGCGTGCCCGACCCGCAGCGGGATCGTCAGCGCCAGCGCCACGCCGGCGAGCGTCGCATGCACGCCGGATTTCAGGAAGCAGGCCCAGACCACGATGCCGATCATGATATAGGGGGCGGTGCGCGCCACGCCGATCCGGTTGAACAGCCAGCACAGGCCGAGCCCGCCGATGCCGAAGGCGAGCAGGAGCCCGGACAGGTCGTGGGTGAAGAACAGCGCGATGATGACGATGGCGCCGAGGTCGTCGAACACGGCGACCGTGGTCAGGAACACCTTCAGCGCCAGGGGCACGCGTCTGCCCAGCAGCATCAATATGCCCAGCGCGAACGCAATGTCGGTCGCGGTCGGGATCGCCCAGCCGCGGACCAGCGACGGGTCGCCGCCGTTGATCGCGAGGTAGATAGCGGCCGGCGCCACCATGCCTCCGATGGCGGCCACGGCGGGCAGCGCGATCTGCGCGGCCGAGGACAGCTCGCCCTCCAGCACCTCGCGCTTGATCTCGAGCCCGATGAGAAAGAAGAAGATCGCCATCAGCCCGTCGTTGATCCAGAGCAGCAGCGGCTTCTCGATGGCGAACGAGCCGATGGAGACGGCGACCTGCGTCGTCAGGAGGCGGTCGTAGAACGGGGCAAGGCCGGAATTGTGGGCGATAATGGCGGCGATGGCGGCGAACAGCAGGGCCAGCCCGGCCGAGGATTCGATGGTGAGGAACTGTTTGAGGGCGTTCATGGCATGCCGCCGTTCTGCCGGGCGGTACGCAGGTAGCCTCCGCCCCCGTCGCGCGTTCCATTCCTTCTGCCACTCGACCCGTTACGCATCCCGTCTCCCGTGTTCGTGTTGCGGTCTTTGTCTCGCGGGGACGGATCCCTGCGGCGGCGACCTTCTCCACCACACAAACGCGACAACCCGGAAAACAATCCCTGAAATCTCGAAGACGCGTCCGCGCGCCGCGGCTGCCAGGGCGACAAACCGCTTGAACGCGCCGGCCGCGCGGGGTGAACTGACGGGCGGAGAACCGGATTGTGGCGGCAACAGACCAGAGCGGCGCGGTCGAGCTGACGCGCCGCGCGATCCTGACCGGCGTGGTGATCGGCGCGGCGCTGACGCCGTGCAACGTCTATAGCGGGCTGAAGATCGGCTGGTCGTTCAACATGTCGATCGCCGCCGGTCTGCTCGGCGCGGGTCTGTGGCGGCTCGCCCACGGGATGGGCGGGGCGCGGCCTTTCGGGCTGCTGGAAAACAACATCAACCAGACGACGGCGTCTTCCGCCGCTTCGATCGTCTCCGGCGGGCTGGTCGCGCCGATCCCGGCGCTGACCCTGCTGACCGGCCAGACGCTGGGCTGGCCGGCGCTGGCGTTCTGGGTCTTCGCGGTCAGCGCGCTCGGCATCGTGGTTGCCGCGGGGCTGCGCCGCCAGATGATCGTGCGCGAAGGCCTGCGCTTCCCCGCCGGCGTGGCGACGGCGGAGACCCTCACCCGCATCCATGCCCGCGGCGCGGAGGCGGCTGCCCGGCTGCGCCTGCTGCTGGCCGGCGCGGTCCTGTCGGGCGCGGTCAAGTTCGCCGTCGAGCTGGGCATCGGCGCGGCGCGGTTCGCGCCGCCCGTCACCGTCCGGACCGGCGGGGCGGGGGCGGCGAGCTTCCACAATCTCGGTCTCGCCTTCGACCCGTCGCTGCTGATGATCGGGTTCGGCGCCATCGTCGGGCTGCGCGCCGGCGTCTCCATGCTTCTCGGCGCGGCGCTGGCCTGGGGCGCGATCGCGCCCGAGCTGCTGGCGCGCGGCTGGGCGGAGGCGGGGGCGCCCGGTGCGGTCTGGTTCGGCCCGCTGATCGCATGGCTGCTGTGGCCCGGCGCGACGCTGCTGGTCGTCTCCGCGTTGGTGTCGCTCGGGGTCTCGCTCGCGCGCCGGCGCGGCAGCAGGCGGGACGGCGCGGACGACGAGGCCGGCGACGGCGGCGGTCCGTCGCGCGCGGCGTTCCTCGCCGCGCTCGCCGCGGCCTCGGCGCTCGCGGTCGCGGCCTCGGTTTTCCTGTTCGGGCTCGGCGTGGGCGAGGCGGTGCTGGCGGTGGCGCTGAGCTTCGTGCTCGCCGCGGTCGCGGCGCGGGTGACGGGGGAAACCGGCATCACCCCGGTCGGCGCGCTGGGCAAGATCACCCAGCTCACCTTCGGCGCGGTCAGCCCGGGGCAGGTGGCGTCCAACCTGATGGCGGCGAATATCACCGGCGGTGCGGCGGGGCAGTGCGCCGATCTGATGGACGACCTCAAATGCGGCCGGATCGTCGGCGCGACCGCGCGGCATCAGATGGCGGCGCAGGTCTTCGGCGTCGCCGCCGGCAGCCTGGTGGGCAGCGCGGTCTATCTCGCCCTGATCCCCGATCCGCGGGCGATGCTGATCACGCCGGAATGGCCGGCCCCCGCCGTCGCCACCTGGAAGGCGGTGGCCGAGGTGCTGTCGCAGGGCTTCCACGCCATCCCGGAAGGTGCGGTGCCGGCCATGGGAATCGCCGCCGTGCTCGGAATCCTGCTCGGGCTGGGAGAGCGGCTGCTCCCTACCCGCTGGGCGCGGCTGCTGCCGAGCGCCCCGGCCATCGGGCTCGCCTTCGTCATCCCGGCCTGGAACGCGGTCTCGCTGTTCGTCGGCGCCGCGCTGGCGGCGCTCGCCGCCAGGCTCGCGCCCGAACGGGCGGAGCGGAGCACCGTCCCGCTGGCCGCCGGGCTGGTCGCCGGCGAGAGCCTCGTCGGCGTCGGATTCGCGCTGGCCGGCCTGCTGCGGTGACGTTCAGGCCTGTCCGTAAATCGGCGCCCCGGTATCGACCTTGCGGGCGGCCTGGGCATAGTATGCAGCAAATCCGGCCCGCGCCCGCGGCAGCCGGACAAGGGGGGAACGCCTAGAAACTGCTATACTTGCCTGGACAGGGAGTCTCATGACCGACCTCGACGAAATCCTGCACGATCTGGTCGTCGCCAATCGCATCCTCGCCCGCGAGAACGTGGTCGACGGGTACGGCCATGTCAGCGTGCGCCACCCCGACAGGCCGGAGCGGTTCTTTCTCGCCCGCTCGCGCAGCCCGGAGCTGGTGGAGAAGGCGGATCTGCTGGAATTCGGCCCCGACGGTCAGCCGGTGAAGGACAACGGACCGGAGGTCTACAAGGAACGCTTCATCCATGCCGCCGTCTACGAGGCGCGCCCCGAGGTGATGGGCGTCGTGCACAATCATTCGGAGGAGCTGATCCCCTTCGGCATCACCGGCGTGCCGCTCCGCCCCGTGTTTCACACCGGCGCGCGCATCGGCGGCGAGGTGCCGGTGTGGGACATCGCCGACCGGTTCGGCGACACCGACATGCTGGTCAGCAACATGGAGCAGGCGCGCGACCTTGCCGTCCGGCTCGGCGGCAACCGCGTGGTGCTGATGCGCGGCCACGGCTCCACCGTCGCCAACATGTCGCTGCACACGGCGGTGATGACCGCCATCTACGCCCAGATCAACGCGCGGCTGCAGACCACGGCGATGCAGATGGGTCAGGTGCGCTACCTGTCCGCCGGCGAGCTGGCGGCCACGCTGGACCTGTCCGCCAAGGGCACGCTCGGCGCCAACCGCACCTGGGAATATTACAGCCGCCGCGCCGGGTTCGGCGGCGACTGACGCGCGGGCGGCGCCTGAAAAACAGCGCGTGAATCGCGTGGCGGGCGCATTCCGGCTCGTGTAGAATTTTTTATGTTCCCCCGAAGCCGCCGCGGAAGACGGCGCGGGGGCCGGCTCGCCCGAGGGAGGACTTCCATGCCAAAGACGTTCACGCGCGCGGCGCTCGCCGGCGCCGCACTCTGCCTTGCGTTCCAGCCTGCCGTATCGGCGGCCGACGAGGTCGCCGATTTCTACAAGGGCAAGCAGGTGCGCATCATCATCGGCTCCGCCATGGGCGGCTCCTACGGCATCTTCGCCCAGTTCGCGGCGCGCCATATCCCGAAATTCCTGCCGGGCAATCCGACCGTGATCGCCCAGGCGATGACCGGCGCCGGCGGCAACAACGCGCTGAACTACGTCTACACCGCCGCTCCGAAGGACGGCACGGTGATGAACGTGCCACAGCAGCACGTGGTGCAGGAATCGCTGCTCAACCCGGCGATCAAGTACGAGGCCAACGGGTTCCAGTATATCGGCCGGTTCACCGACATCGCGCTGGTCTCCACCATCGCCAGCCGCACCGGCGTCAAATCCTTCGACGCACTGAAGACGAAGCAGTATGTCGCCGGCGGGGCCGGGCCGCGCAACCCGACCTCGATCGCGCCGGAAATCGCCAACCTGATCGCCGGCACAAAGATGAAGGTCGTCTCCGGCTACAAGGGCACCACCCAGGCCTACCAGGCGCTGGAGCAGGGCGAGGTCGACATCGCCATGACCAGCTGGCTGACCATCAATGTGGTCCACGGCGCGAAGCTGAAATCGGGCGATCTGGTCCCGCTTTTCGCGCTGGCGATGCAGCGGGTGAAGGACATTCCGAACGTGCCCACCCTGCTGGAAATGGCGAAGGGCGAGGGCGAGAAGGCCTTCGTGCAGATCTACTCCATCGGCGCGGATATCGGCCGCTCGATGGCCGCGCCGCCCGGCATGCCGAAGGCGCGCGTCCAGGCCTGGCGCACGGCGTTCCAGAAGATGCTCGCCGACCCGGCCTTCCAGGAGGACCTGAAGAAGCGCAACATCTGGCTCAACCCGATGTCGGGCGAGGACCTTCAGGCGATGGTCGCGAAGGTGATGAATATCCCCAACGACCAGGTGGCGCAGGCCAAAGTTCTGTACGCCAAGATCCTGCCGGCGACGCTGAAGAAGTAAGGCGGGAGAGGGGCGGGCCGTCCGGTTCGGCATCCGTCCGTATTCAGGACTGTCGCCCCGGCCTTGAGCCGGGGCCCAGCCGCGCCGTGCGCTGAGGCGGGTCTGTAAAGGGCCCGTCGCCGGGAACACTGGACCCCGGCTCAGGGCCGGGGTGACAGCACTACAATGGCAAAGGGCGCGAGATGCCGGTCGCGGGGCCGCGCCGGTCGCCCCCTACACCTTCTCGATCGCCAGCGCGATGCCCTGGCCGACGCCGATACACATGGTGCAGAGGGCGCGGTTCAGCCCGGCCTGCTCCATCTGGTTCAGCGCGGTGGTGACCAGCCGCGCCCCCGACATCCCCAGCGGGTGGCCGAGCGCGATGGCGCCGCCGTTGGGGTTCACGTGGTCCGCGTCGTCGGGCAGGCCGAGCCCGCGCATGCAGGCCAGCGCCTGCGCGGCGAAGGCCTCGTTCAGCTCGATCACGTCGAAATCGCCGATCTTGAGGCCGAGCCGCTCCATCAGCTTCTTCGTCGCCGGCACGGGGCCGATCCCCATCACCCGCGGCGGCACGCCCGCCGTCGCCATGCCGAGGACGCGGGCGCGCGGGGTCAGCCCGTGCGCCTTCGCTGCCGCCTCGCTGGCGAGGAACATGGCGCAGGCGCCGTCATTGACGCCGGAGGCATTGCCCGCGGTGACCGAGCCGCCGTCCCGGAACGGCGCGCGCAGCCTGGCGAGTTGCTCGATCGTGGTGGCGCGGGGATGCTCGTCCGTGCCGACGGCGATCTCCTCGCGGCGCTGCTTCACCGTGACGGCCACGATCTCCGGATCGAAGAAGCCGCGCTCCGCGGCGGCGGCGTAGCGCTGCTGGCTGCGCAGCGCGAAGGCGTCCTGGTCCTCGCGCGCGATCTGGTGCTCCGCCGCCAGGTTCTCCGCCGTCTCGCCCATCGAATCGGTGCCGTACCGCGCGTCCAGCGCCTTGTTGACGAAGCGCCAGCCCAGCGTGGTGTCGTAGATCTCGGCCCGGCGGTCGAAGGCGGCCTCGGCCTTGGCCATCACGAAAGGCGCGCGGCTCATGCTTTCCACCCCGCCGGCGACGACAAGCTCCGCCTCGCCGGTGCGGATCGCCTGCGCGCCCATGCCGACCGCGTTCAGCCCCGACCCGCAGAGCCGGTTGACCGTCGCTCCCGGCACGCTGTCCGGCAGGCCGGCCAGCAGCGACGCCATGCGGGCGACGTTGCGGTTGTCCTCGCCCGCCTGGTTGGCGCAGCCCATGTAGACGTCGTCGATCCTCGCCGGGTCCAGCTCGGGGTGGTGCTCCATCAGCGTCCGGATCGGGGCGGCGCAGAGATCGTCGGCGCGCACGGACGAAAGCGCGCCGCCGTAGCGGCCGATGGGAGTGCGGACGGTGTCGCAGATGAAGGCTTCGGTCACGGGGGTCTCCCTCGGATCGGGGGTGGTCGCCTTCCCGGCTTATAGCCCACTCCGCAGGGGTCGCGAAAGGCCCGGCGGGGGGTGCGTCGGGCGGCGGTTCGGATTAGGATTTGGCGCGAACGCACAGGGACGGACGGCAATGGCGAAAATCGTACTCGGCATCGGCACCTCGCACGGGCCGATGCTGTCCACGCCCTGGAAGGAATGGGGCCAGCGCGTCGGATTCGACCGGCAGAACCCGCTGCACGATTTCCGCGGCCGGAAGCTGACCTTCGACCAGCTCGTCGCGCTGCGCAAGGACGAGGGGCTGGCGGAGCAGATCGCCGAGGAAAAATGGCGGGCGCGCCACGCCGCCTGCCAGGCGGCGATCGAGACGCTGGCCGACAGGTTCCACGCGGTGAAGCCGGATGTCGCCGTGATCGTCGGCAACGACCAGAAGGAGCTGTTCACCGAGGACAACTTCCCGGCCTTCACCGTGTTCTGGGGCCCGACCATCGAGAACCGGCCGCGCACCCCGGAACAGACCGCGAAGCTGCCGCCCGGCGTCGCCGTGGCCGAGCGCGGCCATGCCCCGCCGGAGGACGCGGTGTATGACGGACAGCCTTCCCTCGGCCGCCACATCATCGAAAGCCTGATGGCGGACGAGTTCGACGTCAGCCAGTCCGAGAGGCTGCCGAAGGGGTCCGGCTACGCCAACGGCATCCCGCACGCCTACGGATTCGTCTACCGCCGCATCATGCGGGACAGGGTGATCCCCAACGTGCCGGTGATTCTCAACACGTTCTACCCGCCCAACCAGCCGTCGGCGCTGCGCTGCTACAAGTTCGGCAAGGCGCTGAAGCGCGCCATCGAGAGCTGGCCGGATGACAGGACCGTGGCGGTGTTCGCCTCGGGCGGGCTCAGCCATTTCGTCATCGACGAGCCGCTGGACGAGCAGGTGCTGGCGGCGCTGCAAGCCAACGACTACGACTCGCTGATCTCGATTCCGGAGGACCGCTACCAGGCGGGCACGTCGGAGATCAAGAACTGGATTCCCGTCGCCGCCGTGATGGCCGAATGCGGACTGAAGATGACCCGCGTCGACTACGTGCCCTGCTACCGCTCGATGGCGGGCACCGGCAACGCGATGGGCTTCGTGTACTGGGACTGAACAGAAAGGAAAGGACGCATATGGCTGACAGGCTTTCGATCGAGGTGGAGGAGCTGCCCATGCACAGCCAGCCCTTCCCCGTTGCGACGCGCAAGGGCAACACCATTTTCTCCTCCGCGATCTCGGGCTTCAGCGCCGAGAGCAAATCCGTGCCCGACGATGCCGCCGAGCAGATCCGCAACGCCTTCGCCAACGTCAAGACCATCGTCGAGGCCGCCGGCGGCACGGTGGAAGACATCTGCAAGGTGCAGTGCTTCCTTGCCGACCGCGAGATGCGCCCGCTGGTCAACGAGGAGTGGGTGAGGCTGTTCCCCGACGAGACCAGCCGCCCCGTCCGCCACACGGTCGGCGGGCCGCTGCCGAACAACTACGTCATCCAGCTCGAATTCGTCGCCGTCACCGACTGACGGTTACGCCGCATTTTTGCCCTCTTGTCTCAGCAATGTTCCACGTGGAACATTGCAACGTCCCCCGGGGACCGGAAACGCGACGGTTTTAGAAGACAGTCCGCCTCCCGGCCGACGGAATTTCCCACCGACCAGACGGATCCATGGCAGCCTTCGACAGACGAACCCTCCTGCAGCTTTTTCTCGCCGCCGGCACGGCCCGGCTGATCGGCGGCGCCGCGCCGGCCGCGGCGGCGACCGGTTTCAAATTCGGCCCGTCCGAACCGTTCTCCTACGACTGGCTGAAGCGGTACGCCCGCGCGCTGGCCGCCGGGCCCTACGAGGCGCCACCGCGCCCCGACCCGTCCATCGTGTCGAAGATCGATTACGACGAGCATGGCAAGCTCCGGTTCCGCAAGGAATTCTCGCTGTACCGGGACGGCGCCTTCCCGATCTCGTTCCAGCATGTCGGCATGTACTTTCCGAAGACCGTCCGGATGCACGCCATCGACGGGGCGACCGCGCGCGAGGTGCTCTACGACCCGACCTATTTCACCGTCGGCAACGACCACGTGGCGGCCGGGCTTAGCCAGGAGCCGTCGGCCTTCGCCGGGTTCTGGGTGCACGAGCCGCCCCGCAAGGGCGATCTCGACAAGGTCGAGCCGTGGGCAACCTTCCTCGGCGCTTCCTATTTCCGCGGCGTCGGCGAGCTCGGCCAGGTGGGCCTGTCGGCGCGCGGCATCGCGTTGGCGCCCGGCGGCGCGTCGCCGGAGGAATTCCCCGATTTCGTCGCCTACTGGTTCGAGCCGGCCCGCAGCGAGAACGATCCGGTGACCGTCTACGCCCTGCTGAACGGGCCGTCGGTGGCCGGCGCCTACCGCTTCCTGCTGCGCCGTACGTCCGGCGTGGTGATGGATATCGAGGCCAGCATCCATCCGCGCCGGACGCTGGAGCGCCTCGGCCTCGCGCCGCTGACCTCGATGTACTGGTTCTCCGAGACTGACAGGCGGACCATGGTCGACTGGCGTCCGGAAGTGCACGATTCCGACGGACTCGCCATGTGGACCGGGTCCGGCGAGCGGATCTGGCGGCCGCTCAACAATCCGCCGCATATCGCCATCTCGAGCTTCCAGGACTCACGCCCGCGCGGCTTCGGCCTGTCCCAGCGCGACCGCAATTTCGACCATTACCTGGACGGCGTGAAATACGACAAGCGGCCCTCCGCTTGGGTCGAGCCCGTGGGCGACTGGGGGAGCGGCGTGGTGCAGCTGATCGAGATCCCCACCGACGACGAGATCCACGACAATATCTGCGCGATGTGGATACCCGACGCGCCGCACGGCGCCGGCAGCCATATCGAGATTGCCTACCGCCTGCACTGGCTCGCGGACGAGCCCTATCCCGGCAGGCTCGGGCGCTGCGTCGCTACCAGGCTCGGCAGGGGTGGCCAGCCGGGCGCGAAGCGGCCGGAGGGCGCGCGCAAGTTCATGCTGGAATTCCTCGGCGGTCCGCTGGCCCAGCTGCCGCCGGGCACGCTGCCGGAACCGGTGCTGAGCGCGTCGCGCGGACAGTTCTCCTACATCCTGCCCGAGGCCGTGCCGGACGACGTGCCCGGCCACTGGCGCGTTCAGTTCGACCTGACCGCC
>WHUE01000102.1 GCA_009377375.1 Alphaproteobacteria bacterium
GACCGCGGCCAAGGTCGTGGTCTGGGACGACGGCGGCATGGGCAGCCGAGCCCCCGGCACGATGCGATGGGAGAACGTCTGCGTCGCCGCCCACGCGGAGTGGCGCTTGCAGGGCGACAAATGCAGCGACTATGCCGGACGCGACCAGGGCCCGATTTCCTGGCGCCTGAACGGCCGCGAAATCCGCAGCGGCAATTCCTGTTTCGACGTCCGCAAGGACCAGACCGCCAACGGCACGCCGATCATCCATTGGGGCTGCCAGGGCAAGTCGAACCAGCAATGGACCATGCGCTGATCCGCTGGAGGCCGACAACACAAGGCTCCGGCAGCGATGCCGGAGCCTTCTTTTTCATCCGGCGCGCCGAAGCGGCGGCCCATATCGGCGTGTCGGCCTCGCTCTCAAGAGCGGGAGCAAGGGAGGTGGTGCCCAGGGGCGGACTCGAACCACCGACACCCGCATTTTCAGTGCGATGCTCTACCAACTGAGCTACCTGGGCGCACCCTCTCGAAAGGCGCTTATAGGAGATTACGCCGGGCCTGTCCATAGGCGGAAACGGCCGGTTTCCGGCGGGGTCGCGGGATGGATCAGCCGGACGGTCTCGCCCGTGGATTCCACCGTGACGGGCAGCGTCGCGGCCAGGTCGCCGTCCGCCTGCACCGGCGCGCCGGGCGGGGCTGAGACCGATATCCGCCGCCCCGTCACGACGCGGTAGCCGGGGCCGGGGCGCAGCCGGCCGGACAGCAGCCGGGCGGCGTAGCCGAGCGTCGCCAGCGTCCCCGGCCGCTCGAACAGGCAGACATGCAGCAGCGGATCGGCGAGCCGCGCGGCGGGCGCGCAGCTGTAGCGGCCGGCATAGAAGCGCCCGTTGGCGATCACCGCGGAGACCGCATCGAACGGCACGCCGTCCACCTCCACCCGGAAGACCGGGTAGCGGTAGGCGCCGAGCGTCGCCAGCGTCTGCCAGAAATAGGCCCCCTTCCCCAGCGCCCGCTTGAGCGCGGGCGGCAGGTCGCGCACCACCTGTGCGTCGAAGCCGAGACCGGCCATCAGCAGGAAGCGGCGCCCGTTCACCCGCCCGACATGAACATCCGTCGCGGGGCCGGACGCGATGGCGGCGGCGACGCGGTCGGGGCGCAGCCCGAGCCCGATCTCCCACGCCGCGACGTTCGCCGTGCCCAGCGGCACGATGGCCAACGGCGGTGAGTCCGCGTGCAGCGCGTTGACCGATTCGTTGATCGTGCCGTCGCCGCCGGCGACCGCGACGGCATCCCAGTCGGCGGCACGCAAACTCCCGACGAGGCGCTCGGCATCGCCGCGGCAGGAGGTCGGCGTCACCTCCGCCGTCACGCCCAGTCGACAGAGCTCCGCCAGAACCCCGGAAAATCGGCGGTTCCGGGCGGAGCCCGCCGTCGGGTTGAAGACCACCACCACGCGCTTTCTTGCCATGCCCTGGCTTCTGTCGTTCTGCCGCCTGCGGCAACCCGACCGCACAAAGTAAAACTTAAACACTATTGAGATTACCGTTTTATGACACCCGTCATAAACAATTCATTTTACAATAAATCTAATAGTAAGTACTAAAACGCACAATTCCGGTCGAGGTTTTCAATACTTGTCTTGAGACCATGAATTTTCAGAGCCCGCGTCGCCGTTATCGCGCAATCTGGATTTCCGACGTTCATCTCGGAACGCGTCAATGCCGGTCCGACATGCTTCTCGACTTCCTGCGCTGGCACGAGTGCGACACGCTCTACCTCGTCGGCGACATCATCGACGGCTGGAGCCTGCGCAAGAGCTGGTTCTGGCGCGACATCGACAACGAGCTGGTCCAGCGCATCCTGCAGCGCGCCAGCGACGGCACCGAGGTCATCTACGTGCCGGGCAACCACGACGAGGCGGTGCGCGACTATTTCGGCATGGAGTTCGCCGGGGTGCAGGTCCGCGAGGAGGCGATCCACGAGACCGCGGACGGCCGCAGGCTGCTGATCATCCACGGCGACGAGTTCGACAGCGTGGTGCGCTACGCCAAGTGGCTCGCCCATCTCGGCGACACGGCCTACGCCATCGCGCTCTCGGCCAACCACTGGCTCAACGTGATCCGGCGGCGGCTGGGCTACCCCTACTGGTCGCTCTCCGCCTTCCTCAAGCAGACGGTGAAGAACGCGGTGCAGTACATAAGCCGGTACGAGACGCTGGTCGCCGAGGCGGCGCGCGAGCGCGGCGTCGACGGGGTGGTGTGCGGCCACATCCACCACGCCGAGATGCGCGACATCGACGGCATCCTCTACTGCAACGACGGCGACTGGGTGGAGAGCTGCACCGCGCTGGTGGAGCATTTCGACGGCTCGCTGGAGATCGTGCACTGGGTCGACCCGGCCCAGGCCACGCAGGGCGCGCGCCCGCTCGCGATGGCGAGCTGATGGCGAGCTGATGGCCACCGCCCTGCCCCTGCCGCCTCCCGTATCCCCCATCCGCCTCGCCATCGTCACCGATGCGTGGCGGCCCCAGGTCAACGGGGTGGTGCGGACGCTGGAGGCGATGGCGACGGAGCTGCGCGCGATGGGCCACCATGTCGCGTTCATCACGCCGGACCGGTTCCGCAACATGCCCTGCCCGACCTATCCCGAGATCCGGCTCGCCCTCGCCGGGCGGCGCGCGGTCGCGCGGCTGATCGCGGAGGCCGCGCCGGACGCCATCCATATCGCCACCGAGGGGCCGCTGGGGCTGGCCGCGCGGCGGCACTGCATCGGCAGCGGACTGGCCTTCACCACCTCGTTCCACACGCGGTTCCCCGAATACGTCAACGCCCGCTGCCGGCTGCCGGTCGGTCTCGGCTACGCCATGGTGCGCTGGTTCCACCGCCCCGCGGTCGCGACCATGGTGGCGACCGAGTCGCTGCGCGCCGAACTGGCGGGGCGCGGCTTCGGCAACCTCTCGCTCTGGTCGCGCGGCGTGGATATCGACGCCTTCCGCCCCGGCCCGAAGACGTTCCTTGACGGGCCGCGCCCGATATCGCTCTATGTCGGAAGGGTGGCGGTGGAGAAGAGCGTCGAGGATTTCATGAAGCTCGACATCCCCGGCACCAAATACGTCGTCGGCGACGGACCGCTGCTCGACCGGCTGCGGCGGAGCTATCCCGAGGTGCGGTTCGTCGGCGCGCAGCACGGCGAGGCGCTGGCGCGGCACTACGCCGCCGCCGACGTGTTCGTGTTTCCGTCGCGCACCGACACGTTCGGCAACGTGATGCTGGAATCGCTGGCCTGCGGCGTGCCCGTCGCCGCCTATCCGGTGCCCGGCCCGGCCGACGTGATAAACGGCTTCGGCATCGGCGCGCTGGACGAGGACCTCGCCGTCGCGACGATGAGGGCGCTGGAGATTCCGTCCCAGCGCTGCCGCGACTTCGCCGTCGCCCGCTCCTGGCGCGCCAGCGCCGAGCAGTTCCTGTCCAACCTGTTCCCGGCCGCGGGAGATGCGGCGTAGGAACGGTCCGGGGACGGCCTCGCAATCCTGCTTGGAAGCGACCCGGCAAACCGGGAGACTCGAAACCCCTCTTCACCGTCATGGCCGGCCGGTCAAGCCGGGCCATGAAGGTCCCAGGCGCGGCCTAGTCCCGCTCGTCCCCGTCCGACTCCCCGGACTGGGCCAGCGACTCGAGCGCGTCGAGGTCTTCCTCGCTGGGCTCGACCACCGGGATGGCGTAGACGCCGCTGAACCAGCGTCCGAGATCGATATTGGCGCAGCGGCGCGAGCAGAACGGCCGGGTCGCCGTCGCCGTCGGCTCGTTGCAGATCGGGCAGCGCGGCCCGCGGGCATGAGATTTCCTGTCGCTCATGGGGTGTTATTCTACACGAATATCGAAATCGGTGCGACGGCGTCCGGCCTCCGCGTGCAGCGTCACCGGCCGCCCGGTCGCCGAAGCGATGTCCACCCCGTCCTCCGACTGCATGCGGCGGAGCTCGGCGATCACGGGCACGCTCGCCGTCACCGCCAGCGTGCCGCCGGGCGCGTGCGCGGCCTCGCGCCTCAGCGCGCGGAGGATTTCGAGCGCCACCGATTCGGCGGTGACGATATGGCCGTCGCCGGCGCAGAGCGGACACGGCTCGGCCATCGTCTGGACCAGGGATTCGCGCTGGCGGCGGCGCGTGGCCTCGATCAGCCCGCCCGCCGTGCGTCCGATGACGCGGGTGCGCGCCCGGTCCCCGGCCATCGCCGCTTCCAGCGCGTCGGCCACCTGCTGCCAGGCAGCATCGTCCGGCATGTCGATGAAGTCGATCGCCACCAGCCCGCCGATATTGCGCAGGCGGAGCTGGCGCGCGACCTCCGCCGCGGCCTCAAGGTTGGTGCTGAGCGCGCTGTCGCCCGGGCTGGTCCCGCCGATGTAGCGGCCCGAATTGACGTCGATGGCGCACAGCGCCTCGGCCTGGTCGATCACCAGCCCGCCGCCGGACGGCAGCGACACGCGGCGCGAAAGCGCGCCCTCGATGGCCTCGTCCACCCCGGCGATCTCGAACAGCGCCATCGGCTCGGTATGCGGCGCGAGCCGGTCGGAGGCCGCCGGCGCGAAGGCGTCGCAATAGGCGCGGCCCGCGGCGAGCGCGGCGGCATCGGCGAAGCGCACGGCGTCCAGCGCCGCAAGGTCGTGGTCACGCAGCAGCCGGTGGACGGGATCCGGCTCGGCATAGAGCACCGCCGGGACCGCCGCGGCATCGCGGGCGGGCGCGATCGTACCCTGCCAGCCGTCGCGCAGCGCCGCCGCATCCTCGGCCAGCGCCTCGGCCGAGACGCCCTCCGCCGCGGTGCGCAGGATGAAGCCTTCGCCCGGCGCAGCCAGCGTTTCCGCGATGGACGCCAGCCGTTCGCGCTCCGCCTCGGTGCCGATGCGCCGCGACACGGCGACGCGGCCGCCTTCCGGCGTGTAGACCAGGTAGCGCCCGGCGAGGCTGAGCCGCCGGCTGAGCTGCGCGCCCTTGTCGCCGATGGCGTCGCGGGTCACCTGCACGCAGACCGCCTCGCCCTCCGTCAGCGGCGCGTCCGCCGCATCCTCCTGGCCGGCCTCCGGCGCGCGGTTGCGCAGCGGCAGGAACCCGGCCCGGTCCAGCCCGATATCGACGAAGGCCGCGCCGATGCCGCTGACGATGCGCAGCACCCTGCCCTTGTAGATGTTGCCGACCAGGCTCGACCGCGCCCGGCGCTCGACGGAAACCTCCAGCAGCGCCCCGTCCTCGACCAACGCCGCGCGCAGCTCGCCCGCGCTGGTCTCCACCAGCAACTCGCGGGTCATCGCGCCGTTCCCGCCGCCGGCGCCGCGCCGATCGGCCCGATCATCCCCTGGCGGAAGCCGAGCCCCTCGAGCAGCGCGCAGGTCTCGAACAGCGGCAATCCGACGACGTTGGAATACGAGCCGTGCAGCTCCGCCACGAAACGCGCCGCCCACCCCTGGATGGCGTAGCCGCCCGCCTTGCCGCGCCATTCGCCGCCGGCGAGGTAGCGGTCGATGTCGCTGCGCTGCAACCGCTTGAACTTGACGATGCTGGTCACGCGGCGGACATGGCCGCGCCCGCCCGGCTCGACCAGGCAGATGCCGCCAAGGACGCGGTGGCGCCGTCCCGAAAGCTGCTTCAGGCACGCGGCAGCGGCCAGCTCGTCCACCGGCTTCGGCAGGACGCGGCGGCCGCAGGCGACCACCGTGTCGGCGCCCAGCACCCAGGCCCCGGGATGACGCCGCGCGACAGCGCGCGCCTTGGCCTCGGCGAGACGCGTCGCCAGCCGGTCGGGCAGCTCGCCGCGCTCCGGCGTCTCGTCGATATGGGCGGGATCGACGATGTCGGGCGCGACCGCCACCTGCAGCAGCAGCTCCAGCCGCCGGGGCGACGCCGAGGCCAGCACCAGAGGGTAGACGTTGCGCGACTGCGCCGGCATCAGCCGCGCACCTTCAGGCCGGCGAACAGATCGGCGATCAGCGCCCGCGTCGAATCGCGCACATCGCGATAGGCGGCAAGCCGCGCCTCGCGATTGCCCTCGGTCGCGGACGGGTCGTAGGTCGGCCAGTAGACGACGTCGGCCGCGCGGGTGCGCGACCATTCCAGCGCCTGGTGATGGGCCTCGGGCGACAGCGTCACGATCAGGTCGAAGGAGGTGTCCAGCAGCTCATCCAGGCTTTTCGCGCGATGCGCGGAGATATCGATGCCGATTTCCTGCATCACGGCCACGGCAAGAAGGTCGAGTTCGCCCTTGCGCACGCCGACGGAGTCCACGTAGACCCGGTCGCCGTAAGCGTACTTCACCATGGCCTCCGCCATTGGGGAACGCAACGCGTTTTCGCTGCACACGAACAGGACGCTGGACGGCGCGCGCACGTTCATTCGCGCCACTCCCGCACGTGGAGCACGCAGATCAGGGTGAACAGCCGGCGCCGGGTCGGATCGTCCATCGCGATCCGCCCGGCCAGCCGTTCGCTGAGCAGCGCGGCCCCTTCGTTGTGGACGGCGCGGCGGCCCATGTCGATGGCCTCGATGCGCGAAAGCGAGGCCGTGCGGATGGCCTCCATATAGGCTTCGCAGATCTTGAAATAGTCCCGGATCAGGCTGCGGAACGGGCTGAGCGGCAGGGTCACGGCCTCGATCGGGCGCTCGTCGCCGTTGCGGATGTCGAGCACCAGCCGGTTCTCCTGCACCGCGATGTGCAGCGAGTATGGCCCGCCCTCGTCGCCGACCAGCGCGAAGCTGTTTTCCTCCAGCAGGTCGAAGACGGCGACGGCGCGTTCGTGCTCCACCTCGCGCGAGCGCCTGATCCTGGGGTCGTCGTCGAGCGTGACCTTGACCAGGCGGCGCCGGTCGTCCGCCGCCGCGCTCATCGCCGACGGGCGCCGCCCAGCCGCACGGAGACCGAGCGCGCATGCGCGGCCAGCCCTTCCTCGCCCGCCAGCGTCACCGCCGCCGGGCCGATGGCTGCGAGCGCGGCTTCGTCGCAGCCGATCAGCGAGCTGCGCTTGAGGAAATCGAGCACGCCGAGACCGGAGGAGAACCGGGCGCTGCGTGAGGTCGGCAGCACGTGGCTCGGCCCCGCGACGTAGTCGCCCACCGCCTCCGGCGCGTAGCGGCCGAGGAAGATGGCGCCGGCATGGCGGATGCGCGCGGCCAGCGCGTCGGGATCGGCCACCGCCAGTTCCAGATGCTCGGGCGCGAGGCGGTCGACCAGCGGCACCGCGTCCTCCAGCCGGCCGACCACGATCACCGCGCCGTGGGAGTCCCAGCTTTCGCGCGCGATGGCGGCGCGCGGCAGATCGGTCAGCCGGGCGGCGACGGCGGCTTCCACAGCATCGGCGAAGGCGGCATCGTCGCAGATCAGGATCGACTGGGCGGCGGCGTCGTGCTCCGCCTGCGACAGCAGGTCGGCGGCGATCCAGTCCGGATCGTTGCCGGAATCCGCCACCACCAGGATTTCCGACGGCCCGGCCACCATGTCGATTCCCACCGCGCCGAAGACGCGCCGCTTGGCGGCGGCGACCCAGGCGTTGCCGGGCCCGACGATCTTGTCCACCGGGCGGATGCTTTCCGTGCCGTAGGCCAGGGCGGCGATGGCCTGGGCGCCGCCGATGCGCCAGATCTCGTCCACCCCGGCGATACCGGCGGCGGCCAGCACCAGCGGGTTCAGCGCGCCGCCGGGCGCGGGCACCGCGATGACCAGGCGCTCGACGCCCGCGATGCGGGCCGGCAGCGCGTTCATCAGGACCGAGCTGGGATAGGCGGCGGTGCCGCCCGGCACGTAGAGCCCGACCGCCGAGATCGCCGTCCAGCGCCAGCCGAGCCGGACCCCGGCGGCGTCGGTATAGTCCTCGTCGGCCGGGCGCTGCCGGCGGTGATAGTCCGCGATGCGTTCGGCGGCGAGCTCCAGCGCGGCCAGCGCCTCGTTGCCGCAGGATGCGCGCGCCGCGGCGATCTCGTCCGCGCCGACGCGCAGCGCGGAGGCTGTCCCGACCGTCAGCCGGTCGAACCGCGCGGTGTAGTCGCGGAGCGCGGCGTCGCCCCGCGCGCGCACGTCCGCGATGATGGCGGCGACGGCGGCGTCGACATCCTCGTCCACCTCGCGCCCGGCCTCCACCAGCGCGTCGAACCGCGCGGCGAAACCGGGCTCGTCCGCGTCAAGCCTGAGCGCCATCGACGGCCTCCCGGAAGCGGTCGATCCAGCCCCCGATCTCCTCCGGCCGCGTCTTGAGCGCCGCGCGGTTGACCACGAGCCGCGAGCTGACGTCGGCGATGTGCTCCACCTCCACCAGACCGTTGGCCTTCAGCGTGCGCCCGGTATCGACCAGGTCGACGATGCGGCGCGACAGGCCGAGCGCGGGGGCGAGCTCCATCGAGCCGTTGAGCTTGATGCATTCAGCCTGCACCCCGCGCGCGGCGAAGTGGCGGCGGGTGGATTCGGGGTACTTGGTCGCGACCGCGATGTGGCTCCACCGGGCCGGATCGTCGCTGTCCACCATGTCCGCCGGCTCGGCGATCATCAGCCGGCAGCGGCCGATGCCGAGGTCGAGCGGGGCGTAGTTCTCCGGGTAGTCGAACTCCATCAGCACGTCGCTGCCGGCGACGCCCATATGGGCCGCGCCGAAGGCGACGAAGGTGGCCACGTCGAAGCTGCGCACGCAGACGATGGACAGCCCCTTCACATTGGTGGAGAAGCGGAGCTGGCGTGATTTCCCGTCCGCAAAGGCCGGCTCGGGCTCGATGCCCGCGCGCCCGAGCAGCGGCGTGACTTCCTTCAGAATGCGGCCTTTCGGCAGGGCCAGGACCAGCCCGTCTGCGCTATCCAACGTTCTTCTCCAGTGGCAATACGCGCCGGGCGCCTACCCGGCGTCTTCCATCGGGTGTGCGGGTCGCCGCTGTGTCGGCCAAGGTTCGCCGAAGTCCTCAACATGGCACAGCACCTCGCCCGCTTCCAGACGCACCGTCACCCCGGCGGAGAACAGAAGATCGATCGACCCCTCCCCCGCCTCGATAGTCAGCAGCCCCAGAACCTGGTCGCGGCGGTGACGGTTCACGCCGATCTGGCGCACCGCGGCGACATGCTCGAAGCTGACGCCGGCGAGCACGCGCTCGTAGACGGGATTGCCCTCCTCGTCGCGCTCCCTCGCCTCGTCCTCCCAGCGGAAGCGGTTGGCGGCGAACACGAAGCGGCGTTGCTCGGCCAGGTACTTCATCTCCGACACGGCGACGAGGGCGTCCTGCAACGCCGAGGCGATCACCTTCAGGTCGTCGGCGTCGGCGGCGCGCAGCCTGAGGGGCGTCCTGCCGTTCATGCCGTCACCCGCTCGATATCCGCGCCGCAGCCGGCCAGCTTCTCCTCGATGCGCTCATAGCCGCGATCGATGTGGTAGACGCGGCTGACCACGGTTTCGCCCTCGGCCGCCAGCCCGGCGAGCACCAGCGAGGCGGAGGCGCGCAGATCGGTCGCCATCACCGGCGCGCCCTTGAGCCCGCCGACGCCGCGCACCAGCGACGACGCGTTGTGCACGGTCACGTTGGCGCCCATGCGGGCGAGTTCCGGGATATGCATGAAGCGGTTCTCGAAGATGGTCTCGGTGATCATCGCCGCGCCGCTGGCGACCGACATCAGCGCCGTCATCTGCGCCTGCAGATCGGTGGGAAAGCCGGGGAACGGCTCGGTCATCACATCGACGCCGCGCACTCCGCCCGGGCAGGCGACGCGCAGCCCCCGCTCCGTCGGCGAGATCTCGACCCCGGCCTCGCACAGCTTGTCCACCACCGATTCCATCAGGCCGGCGCGCGCGCCGAGCAGCTCCAGATCGCCGCGGGTGATCGCGGCGGCCATCGCGAAGGTGCCGGCCTCGATCCGGTCGGGCACCACCTCGTGCCGCGCGCCGTGCAGCCGCTCCACGCCGCGCACGGTCAGCGTGTCGGTGCCGACGCCCGCGATCTCCGCCCCCATGGCGATGAGGCAGCGGGCCAGGTCGGCGATCTCCGGCTCTCGGGCCGCGTTGGCCAGCACGGTCTCGCCTTCCGCCAGCGCCGCGGCCATCAGCAGGTTCTCGGTCGCGCCGACGGACACCGTCGGGAACAGGACATGCCCGCCCCTGAGCCGCCCCTTCGCGCGCGCCTCGATATAGCCTTCGGCGAGCTCAATCTCGGCGCCGAGCTGCTGCAGCCCCTTGAGGTGCAGATCCACCGGGCGCGTGCCGATGGCGCAGCCGCCCGGCAGGGACACGCGCGCGTGGCCCGTGCGCGCCACCAGCGGCCCCAGCACCAGCACCGAGGCGCGCATACGGCGCACAAGGTCGTAGGGCGCGGTGGTGTCCGTGATCTTGCCGGCATGCAGCGACAGCGTCCGGCCGGTATGGCCGCCGTCGCCGGCCTCGCCCTGCATGCGGATCTCGGCCCCGTGCCCGGCCAGCAGATTGGCCATGGTGGTGATATCCACCAGATGCGGCAGGTTGGAGAGCGTCAGCGTCTCGTCGGTCAGCAGACAGGCAGCCATCAGCGGCAGCGCCGCGTTCTTCGCGCCGCCGATGCGCACCGTGCCGGTGAGCGGCCTGCCGCCGCGTATACGTATCTGGTCCATCGCCCCTTATCCCGTGACGACGCGCCCCGCCGGCGCGCCGCGGCGGTTTTATAACCCGCGCGACGGAGGCCGCGCTACAGCTTCGGCAGGGTGACGCCGGTCTGGCGCATGTACTTGCCGGCGCGGTCCGCATAGGAGACCTCCGGCGGGGCCGCGCCCTTGAGGAACAGGAACTGGCAGGCGCCCTCGTTGGCGTAGACCCGGGCCGGCAGCGGGGTGGTGTTGGAGAATTCCAGCGTCACGTGGCCTTCCCATTCGGGCTCCAGCGGGGTGACGTTGACGATGATCCCGCAGCGCGCATAGGTGGACTTGCCGAGGCAGATCACCAGCACGTCGCGCGGGATGCGGAAATACTCGACCGTGCGGGCCAGCGCGAAGCTGTTGGGCGGGATGATGCAGACATCGGCCTTGCGCTCGACGAAGCTGTCCTCGGAGAACGCCTTGGGGTCGACCACCGCCGAGTTGACGTTGGTGAAGATGCGGAACTCGTCGGCCACCCTGGCGTCGTAGCCGTAGGAGGACAGCCCGTAGGAAATCACCCCCTCGCGCCGCTGGTTCTCGACGAACGGCTCGATCATGGCGCTGTCCCGCGCCATTCCGCGAATCCAGCTATCGGGCATCAGCGACATGGCGTTCTTACCCCCTTCCCCGCCTTTGCGGCGACCGCCAATCTATGACTTTCCGTCCGAATCGGAAGGGCGCGATTGCGACTCCGCCCGGGCCCGGGCCTGTTCCTTGCGCCGGCGCAGGTTGCGGCGCAGCGCCTCGGCGCGGCGGTCGACGGCGCTGGTCCCTGTCGGCTTGCCGGATTTGTCGGTGCTGTCGGGCATGGCCCGAGTCTAGCAGATCGCGGACGTGAAAACGGCCCCGAAATCGGGGCCGTTTCGTGAAACGCAGGAAGACCGGTTCTAGCGGGCGCGCCGCCGCATGAGCCCGGCGCCCAGGAGGCCCAGCCCCAGCAGCGCCGTGGTCATCGGCTCCGGCAGGAGGGTCAGCTGCGCGTTGCCGGTTGTGATGCCCGCGCCGGTATGGGTGATGACCACTTCCAGCGTGACCGAGAACGGATCGGTGAGGCCGTCGAGGGCGCCGGAAAGCAGCTCGCTGAAGGCCAGATCCGTAAGCGGCCCGCCCGAGAACAGGGTCGTGCCGGTGCCGAACAGCGCGTTGCCCGCGTCGATATAGGCGGCGAAGGACACCGAGCCGCCCGATGTCGTCGTCCCGCCGATACCGAGGAACGCCTGGCTGAGCTGGGTGATGTCCAGGTTCTGCTCCGAGATGGCGAGGGTCAGCGTGCCGGCGGCGTTGCTGTCGACGGAGAACTGGATCGTCTGGAAAATGGAGTCCGGGTCGGAGGCGTTGAGCGACGTAGCGATCTGGAAATTCGAACCGAACACCGCGCTGCCGTAAAACGTGGCGATGGTGCCGGGCGCCCCAAAGGCGAAATCGCCCAAGCCCTCGTCCACCACATCCACACTGTCCACC
>WHUE01000103.1:0-305 GCA_009377375.1 Alphaproteobacteria bacterium
CTCGTCGACGTCGCCATCGACCAGACGGAGAACTGCTTTCCCATGATTCCGTCGGGCGCAGCGCATAACGAGATGCTTCTCGGTCCGGACGACGAGGCGCAGAAGCAGGTTTCCGAACAGGGCATGGTGCTGGTGTGATCGCCCGGCCGGCGTGAACCCCGCCGCTTCGGCGGCGGGGCCGGCGCGCGCGGGACAGTCGGGGGCGTGGTATGGAGGGTGCGGGTGGACGCGGTTGAACGACATACGATCTCGGTGGTGGTCGATAACGAGGCGGGGGTGCTCGCCCGCGTCATCGGGCTGTTCTC
>WHUE01000103.1:315-11999 GCA_009377375.1 Alphaproteobacteria bacterium
GCCTGACCGTCGCCGAGGTGGACGCCGAGAAGGGGCTGTCGCGCATCACCGTCGTGACCAGCGGCACGCCGATGATCATCGAGCAGATCAAGGCGCAGCTCGACCGGCTGGTGCCGGTCCACACCATCTCCGACCTCACCGTCGAGGGGCCGTCGGTGGAGCGCGAACTGGCGCTGGTCAAGGTGCGGGGGACCGGCAACAAGCGGGTCGAGGCCCTGCGGATTGCCGACATCTTCCGGGCGCGGGCCATCGACAGCACCAACGAATCCTTCGTGTTCGAGATTTCCGGCTCGACGCGGAAGCTCGACGCGTTCATCGCGCTGATGATGCCGCTCGGCCTCGTCGAGGTTTCGCGCACCGGGGTCGTCGCTATTGCGCGCGGGGCAAAGGGGATTTAGGAAACTGCACGCCTTACCGCACGAATCAGAATACGGGGCCGCCGGGCGGCCATTTCGCCCAACGGGCAGGACCGAGACGAGGAACCAGACATGCGTGTTTATTACGACCGCGACGCCGACGTTAACCTGATCAAGTCGAAGAAGGTGGCGATCGTCGGCTATGGCAGCCAGGGCCATGCCCATGCCAATAATCTGCGGGATTCGGGGGCGGAGAACGTCGTCGTCGCGCTGCGTCCCGGCTCGGCCAGCGTGCCGAAGGCCGAGGCCGCGGGGCTGAAGGTCATGACCCCGTCCGAGGCCGCGAAATGGGCCGACGTCACCATGATGCTCGCCCCGGACGAGCTGCAGGCCGCTATTTATCGCGACGAGCTGAAGGACAATCTGCGCTTGGATTCGGCGCTGGCCTTCGCCCACGGCTTCAACATCCATTTCAGCCAGATCGAGCCGCGCGCCGATCTGGACGTGTTCATGGTGGCGCCCAAGGGTCCGGGCCATACCGTGCGCGCCGAATACCAGAAGGGCGGCGGGGTGCCGGCGCTGATGGCGGTCCACCAGGACGCCACCGGCAACGCGGCGGAGCTCTCCATCTCCTACGCCTCGGCCATCGGCGCCGGGCGCACCGGCATCATCGAGACCACTTTCCGCGAGGAATGCGAGACCGACCTGTTCGGCGAGCAGGCGGTGCTGTGCGGCGGGCTGACGGCGCTGATCACCGCCGGCTACGAGACGCTGGTCGAGGCCGGCTATGCGCCGGAAATGGCCTATTTCGAGTGCCTGCACGAGGTGAAGCTGATCGTCGACCTGATCTACGAGGGCGGCATCGCCAACATGCGCTACTCGATCTCCAACACCGCGGAATACGGCGACTACACCCGCGGCCCGCGGCTCATCACCGACCAGACCAAGGCCGAGATGAAGCGCATCCTGGGCGAGATTCAGTCCGGCCAGTTCGCCCGCGACTGGGTGCTGGAAAACGCCGCCGGCCAGGGCAGCTTCAAGGCGCAGCGCCGCACCCATGCCGCCCACGATATCGAGAAGGTTGGCGAGCGGCTCCGCGACATGATGCCGTGGATCACCGCCGGCCGGCTTGTCGACAAGTCGAAGAACTAGGCGGCGGTTCGCGTCCGCGCCGCAGGGACGCAAAGAACGATAGAGGGTTCCGCGGGGCCCGTTCCGGGGCCCGGAACGGGCCCGGAATCGCTAAAAACCGTTGCATTTTCGGTTAATAAGAGCGTAGGTATAAGCGGTTAACCCGGCTTTGTTCAGGTCCTTCCTCCAGGGGCCGGGTTCATCGCGCCGGCTGCAGACGGTTCAGCCGGCGGCCATATACCCCCGGCGCGCGCATTTTTTTCGCACCGCGCGCGCTATGGTTAACGAAGGTTAAAGGATTTCTGTGCGATCAGCGTGTCTGCGCTAACGGACGACGAAGATGGTCGATTGTGAGACATCAGTTGCGGATCGGAATTCGGGGGCGGGCACTGTGCCCGCGCTGCGTCCGCATGTCGTCCTGTTCCTTTCCCGTGACGAGGCTCTGCGACTTAGGAGCCCCTGAGCGGCGCCGCCGGAGGCGGTTGGCCGTTCAGGGGAGGGTTTTCCTGGTCGTCAATCATTCCGAATGAAGGAGCCTGAGTCATGAGCACCGGCACTGATCCAAACCGAGTCGTTATTTTCGATACCACCCTGCGCGACGGCGAACAGTCGCCCGGTGCGTCGATGAACCTGGAAGAGAAGCTGCGCATCGCGGAGCTGCTCGAGGAAATGGGCGTCGACGTGATCGAGGCCGGCTTTCCGATCGCTTCCAACGGCGATTTCGAGGCCGTCTCGGAAGTGTCCAGGATCGTCCGCGACGCCGTCGTCTGCGGCCTGGCGCGGTCGTCCCGCGCCGATATCGACCGCGCGGCCGAGGCGCTGAAGCCCGCCCGGCGGAGCCGCATCCATACCTTCATCTCCACCAGCCCGCTGCACATGAAGTACAAGCTGCAGATGGAGCCGGAGGAGGTCTACAAGGCGGTCGTCGCCAGCGTTACCCATGCCCGCCGGTTCACCGACGACGTCGAGTGGTCGCCGGAGGACGGGTCGCGCTCCGAGCACGATTTCCTGTGCCGCTGCGTCGAAGCCGCGATCGGCGCGGGCGCGACCACCATCAACATCCCCGACACGGTGGGCTACGCCGTGCCGGAGGAGTTCGGCGCGCTCATCCGCATGCTGATCGAGCGGGTGCCGAATTCCGGCAAGGCGATCTTCTCCACCCATTGCCACAACGATCTGGGGCTGGCGGTGGCCAATTCGCTGGCCGGGGTGCAGAACGGCGCCCGGCAGGTGGAATGCACCATCAACGGCCTGGGCGAGCGCGCCGGAAACGCCGCGCTGGAAGAGGTCGTTATGGCGCTGCGCACGCGCCCAGACCGGCTGCCCTACACCACCGGGGTCAAGACGGAATGCATCACGCGGGCGTCCAAGCTGGTCTCGACCATCACCGGTTTCGTGGTGCAGCCGAACAAGGCGATCGTCGGCGCCAACGCCTTCGCCCATGAATCGGGGATTCATCAGGACGGCATGCTCAAGCATGCGCAGACCTACGAGATCATGACCCCCGACTCCGTCGGTCTGAACAAGTCCACGCTGGTGATGGGCAAGCATTCCGGCCGCCATGCCTTCCGCGTCAAGCTGAAGGAGATGGGCTACGAGCTGGGCGACAACGCGCTGCAGGATGCCTTCCGCCGCTTCAAGGCGCTGGCCGACAAGAAGAAGGACGTGTACGACGAGGATATCGTCGCCCTGGTGGACGACGAGGTCCTGCGCGCCAACGACGCCATAAAATTCGTCTCCCTGCAGGTGGTGTGCGGGTCGGTCGGCCCGCAGACGGCCGAGCTGACCCTGGATGTCCGGGGCGAGGAGAAGGCGTTCAAGGCCACCGGCGACGGGCCGGTGGATGCGACCTTCAATGCGATCAAGGAGCTGGTGCCGCACACTGCGCGGCTGCAGCTGTATCAGGTGCATGCGGTGACCGAAGGCACCGATGCCCAGGCCGAGGTGACGGTCCGTCTCGAAGAGGGCGGCAAGTCGGTCAACGGCCAGGGCGCGGATACCGATACGCTGGTGGCGAGCGCGCGTGCCTATGTGAATGCGCTGAACAAGCTGATGGTGAAGCGCGAGAAAACGGCGCCGGCAGCCATGTCGGCCTGAGGGTGTATTCCGGGGAGGGTACCCACCCTCCCCGGGGTTGGGGCTTTACGGAGGAAGTACAGAGTCATGTTTTCCAGGCTTTTGGGGATGTTGTCGGCCGATATGGCCATCGACCTGGGCACGGCGAATACGCTGGTCTACGTCAAGGGGCGCGGCATCGTCCTCAACGAGCCCTCGGTGGTCGCGATAGCCTCCGTCAAGGGGAAGAAGCAGGTCCTCGCCGTCGGCGACGAGGCCAAGATGATGCTGGGGCGTACCCCCGGCAATATCGAGGCCATCCGTCCGCTGCGCGACGGAGTCATTGCCGATTTCGAGGTTGCGGAGGAGATGATCAAGCATTTCATCCGCAAGGTGCATAACCGGCGCAGCTTCGCCAGCCCGCAGATCATCGTCGCGGTGCCGTCGGGATCGACCGCGGTGGAGCGCCGCGCGATTCAGGAATCGACCGAATCCGCCGGCGCGCGCCGCGTCTTCCTGATCGAGGAGCCGATGGCGGCCGCGATCGGCGCCGGGCTGCCGGTGACCGAGCCGACCGGCTCGATGGTGGTCGATGTCGGCGGCGGCACGACCGAGGTTGCGGTGCTGTCGCTCGGCGGGCTGGTCTATTCGCGCAGCGTTCGCGTCGGCGGCGACAAGATGGACGAGGCCATCGTCGGCTATATCCGCCGCAACCATAACCTGCTGGTCGGCGAGGGCAGCGCGGAACGGATCAAGAAGGAGATCGGCTCCGCCAGCATCCCCAACGACGGCGAGGGCCGGGTGATGGAGATCAAGGGCCGCGACCTGATGAACGGCGTGCCCAAGGAGCTCGTCATTTCCGAACGCCAGATCGCCGAAAGCCTGGCGGAACCCGTGGGCTCGATCATCGAGGCGGTGAAGGTGGCGCTGGAGCATACCGCGCCCGAGCTTGCCGCCGATATCGTCGACAAGGGCATCGTGCTGACCGGCGGCGGCTCTATGCTCTCGAACCTCGACCTGGTGCTGCGCCACGCCACGGGCCTGCCTGTGTCGCTGGCCGACGAGCCCCTGTCCTGCGTCGCGCTGGGCACCGGCCACTGCCTGGAAGAGATGCGCACGCTGCGGAACGTGTTGACGAGCATGTACTGAGTCGCGAATTGTGGACCCATTAACGAATGGTTAACCGTTTTGGGCCATGAGTAGGTAAGTGGGCGGCCGGGCGCGGAATCGTCCGGCGGGAGAGTATTAGGGGTGAAGGTCAGACCAGGTTCTTCTCTTCGATACCTTGCGGTGCCGCTGAAGGTCCTGTTTCAGCGCTTTGCCTTCCTGTTCCTTATCCTGACCGCCTTCGGGCTCATGCTGCTCAGCAAGGCCGAGACCGTGATGGTCGAGCGCGTGTCGAACGCGGTGGTCGACGTGGTGTCGCCGATCATGGACGTGCTGTCCCGCCCCGCCGCCAGCGTCAACGAGGCCGTGCACCGGGTGCGCGAGCTGGCCGCGCTGCACAGCGAAAACGAGCGGCTGCGGCGCGAGAACGCCCGGCTGCTGGCCTGGCAGGAGGCCGCGCGCCGGCTGGCGGCGCAGAACCAGGCGCTTTCCGCGCTGCTCGATTTCAAGCCCGACCCCCGCGCCAGCTACATCGCCGCGCGGGTGATCGGCGAGTCCGGCGGAGCCTTCGTCCGTTCGATGCTGGTCAACGCCGGCAAGCGGGACGGCATCGCCAAGGGGCAGGCCGTGGTCACCGGCGACGGGCTTGCCGGACGCATCGCCGCCGCCGGCTTCCGCTCCGCCCGCGTGCTGCTGATCACCGATATCAACTCGCGTGTGCCGGTGACCGTCGAATCCACGGGTGCGCGGGGCATCCTGGCCGGCGACAACAGCCATCAGCCGAAGCTGGTCTTCCTGCCCGCCAATGCAACGGTGAAGATCGGCGACCGGCTTGTGACGTCCGGCTTTGGCGGGGTTTTTCCGCCCGGCCTGCCTGCCGGCCACGTGGTGGCCGACGGCGATTCCGGCATCCGGGTGCAGCCCCACGTGCCGCTCGATTCGCTGGAATTCGTCCGCGTGGTGGATTACGCTGGCGTTTGGCCCCAGATTTCCGACGAGGAGGACGCGCCGCTCGGGCCGCTTCGCCCGGTGCGCGCGAAGCGGCTGGCGCCGTGACCGACGGACTTTCGCAGCGTCTCGACCGGTTCGCCCGCAACCTGCTGCCGGCCTTTCTGTCGGTGATCCTTGTCCTGCTGTCGGCGGTGCCGTTCTCCATTCCCGGCTACGGGCAGGTCGCGGCCAACTGGGCGCTGATGGCGGTGGTCTACTGGGCGGTCTACCGGCCGGAGCTGATGCCGAACGTGCTCGCCTTTGCGCTGGGGCTGTTCCTCGACATCCTGGTCGGCACGCCGCCCGGGCTGAACGCGCTGTTGCTGGTGCTGGCGCGGGCCGCCGTGGTCACGCAGGCGCGCGTCTTTCGCGGCACCTCGTTCCCGGTCCTGTGGTGCGGTTTCGCGCTGGTCGCCCTGGCTGCCGCGATGCTGACCTGGCTGCTGAGCTCGGCGTTGAGCCTCACGGCGCTGACCCCCGATCCCGTGCTGTACCAGGCGGGGCTGACGGTCGCGCTGTTTCCATTCCTGGTCTGGGCGCAGGCCCGCCTTCACAACGCCGTGCTGTAAGGCGCCGGCGATGTACCGCGAGGACAATACACGTTCCAAGGCCTTCTCGCGCCGGGCGCTGATCCTGGGCGGGGCGCAGCTCGGTCTGGCGGGGGTGCTGGTCGGGCGGATGTACCAGCTGCAGGTGCTGGAATCGCACCGCTACAAGATGCTGGCGGACGAGAACCGCATCAACATGCGCCTGCTGCCGCCGCCGCGCGGGCGCATCCTCGACCGCTTCGGCGTTCCGATCGCCGAGAACCGCGAGAACTACCGCGCCCTGCTGATCGCCGAACAGGCGCCCGACGTGGAGCGCACGCTGGATACCCTGACCCGGCTGATCCAGTTGAGCGAGTACGACCGGCGGCGCATCCTGCGCGAGATCCGGCGCCGGCGCAGCTTCGTTCCCGTCACGGTGCGCGAGAATCTGGACTGGCAGGAGGTTTCGCGCATCGAGGTCAACGCACCGGACCTGCCGGGGGTTGTCATCGACGTCGGGCAGAGCCGCGTATACGCGCTGGGCGAGCGCGGCGCGCATCTGCTGGGCTATGTTGCCGCCGTGTCGGAGAAGGAGCAGGGCGACGATCCGCTGCTGGAGCTGCCCGGTTTCCGCATCGGCAAGAGCGGGGTCGAGAAGGAATACGACATCAAGCTCCGCGGCAAGGCGGGGTCGAGCCAGCTCGAGGTCAACGCGCTCGGCCGGGTCATCCGCGAGCTGGACCGGCAGGAAGGCCAGCCGGGACACGATATCCACCTGACCATCGATCTCGCCCTGCAGAACTTCGCCATCGACAAGCTGCAGGACAAGAAGAGCGCCGCCGCGGTGGTCATGGACGTAAACAGCGGCGAGGTGCTGGCGCTGGCCTCGGTGCCGGGCTTCGATCCCACCGCCTTCAATACCGGACTCAGCCGCAGCGACTGGCAGTCCATCGTCTCTAATCCCTATGCGCCGCTGACCAACAAGGCGGTATCCGGCCAGTACGCGCCCGGCTCGACCTTCAAGATGGTGGTGGCGCTGGCGGCGCTGGAATCGGGCGCCATAAGCCCGGATCTGCGTGTGTTCTGCCGCGGCCATACGCAGCTCGGCAACGCCCGGTTCCATTGCTGGAAAAAGGGAGGGCACGGCTGGGTCGACATGCGCGACGCGATCCAGCACAGCTGCGACGTCTATTTCTACGAGGCCGCGCGCCGCGCAGGAATCGACCGCATTGCGGAAATGGCGAAGCGGTTCGGCCTCGGCGACGCCACCGGCATCGACCTGCCGGGCGAGCGCGCGGGGCTCATCCCCACCCGCAAGTGGAAGAAGGGCGCGGTCGGCGTGGCGTGGCAGAAGGGCGAGACCCTGGTTGCCGGCATCGGACAGGGCTTTGTGCTGACCACCCCACTGCAGCTTGCCGTCATGACCGCCCGGCTCGCGAACGGGCGGTTGAAGATAAAGCCGCACCTCGTGCGCCAGCTCGAAGGCGGCAAGGCCCCTGCGGAGGCGCAGAAATTCGACGCGCTCGGCGTGTCGTCCGAGGCGCTGCGCGTGATCGTCGACGGAATGAACGCGGTGGCCAACGACCGGCATGGTACGGCTTACCGCGCCCGGATCGAGGAGGAGGGCTGGGAGATGGCCGGCAAGACCGGCACGTCGCAGGTTCGCCGCATCTCCAAGCACGAGCGCGACACAAGGGTGCTCAAGAACGAGGAGCGGCCGTGGAAGGAGCGCGATCACGCCCTGTTCGTCGCCTTCGCGCCGGTCCATGCGCCGCGCTACGCCATCGCCGTGGTGGTCGAGCATGGCGGCGGCGGCTCGGCGGTGGCCGCGCCCATTGCCAGGGACATCCTGCGGGAGACGCTGCGCCGCGATCCCACCGGCGCCGGCGCCGCCACGACCGCCGGGAAAGGCGTTCCGCCGCCTGCCCGGAAGGGGGAGCGCGAGGCGTGAGGCTGAACCTGACCGCCGACCGCGGCCCGATGACGCTGGGCCAGAAGCTCTGGCATTTCAGCTGGTTCTTCCTGCTGCTGCTCTGCGTGATCGCGGGCATCGGGTTCGGCATGCTCTACTCCGCCGCCAACGGGGCGTGGGATCCGTGGGCTTCGCGCCAGGCGATGCGGTTCGGGGTCGGCCTCGTGTTGCTGCTGGCGATCGCCCTGACCGATATCCGCATCTGGCTGCGCTATGCCTACGTGCTGTACGTCCTGGTGCTCGCCCTGCTGGTCGGGGTGGAGGTCATGGGCGTGATCGGCATGGGGGCGCAGCGCTGGATCGATCTCGGCTTCATCCAGCTCCAGCCGTCCGAGGTGATGAAGATCGTCCTGGTGCTGGCGCTGGCGCGCTATTTCCACGGCGCGTCGCTGGAGGATATCGGCCGGCCCGGCTTCCTGGTTTTTCCGCTGGTCCTGGTCGGGGCGCCGGTGGTGCTGGTGCTGCGCCAGCCCGATCTCGGCACCGCGATCATGATGACGATGACGGCGGCCGTGATCTTCTTCCTCGCGGGTGTGCGGATGTGGAAGTTCGCGCTGGTAGGCGCGGCGGTGCTCGGCGCGCTGCCCGTGGCGTGGAGCCTGATGCACGGCTACCAGCGGCGGCGCATCCTGACCTTTCTCGATCCCGAAAGCGATCCGCTCGGCGCCGGGTACCACATCCTGCAGTCCAAGATCGCGCTGGGGTCGGGCGGGGTGCTGGGCAAGGGCTTCATGCACGGCTCGCAAAGCCACCTGAACTTCCTGCCGGAGAAGCAGACGGACTTCATCTTCACCATGCTGGCGGAGGAATTCGGCATGGCCGGCGGGCTCACCCTGCTCGGCCTGTACATGCTGGTGCTCGTCTTCGGATTCGCCATCGCGCTCCGGGTGCGGAACCAGTTCGGCCGCCTGGTCGCGCTGGGCGTGACGGGGACGTTCTTCTTCTACGTCTTCATCAACATCGCCATGGTGATGGGGCTGCTGCCGGTGGTCGGCGTGCCGCTGCCGCTGATCTCCTACGGCGGCACCGCGATGCTCTCCATCCTGATCGGCTTCGGCTTCCTGATGAGCGCCTACGTCCACCGCGACGTCAGGATCAGCCGCCACGGCACGAGCGAGGACGACTGACGGCGCCGCATCGCCGCGGAAGCCGCGGCGTTCGGCCCGGCCGGGCAATGCGGACATTCGCCCCTGTTACTGTCGACAAACCGGTTTCGCTTTGCTATCTAACCCCCGGCGGGCGCATAGCTCAGGTGGTAGAGCAGCTGACTCTTAATCAGCGGGTCCAAGGTTCGAGTCCTTGTGCGCCCACCAATTAATTCAAGGGCTTAGGCGGAAACGTCTGGGCCTTTGTTTCTTTCGGGGGCACGCCGGGGGCACAAGAGCCGGTGGCTTCGCCCTCTAATCCCCACCCAAGGCAGCGGCCTTCCTGGGGCGATGGGGCGGGGAGTTGTCGGAGAAGTGACGCGGCAGGGGTGCAGGAAAGGGCGGCCGGTACACACCGGGTGCCGTGGGTTGCCCGCGCTGGAGCACAAAGCCTCCACCCTGCGCCCCGATCAAGTAGCCGACAGCGTATGAGCCCCCGGAACGGGCCCGCGCGCTTGCCTCATCCTCAGTCCGCGATTAAGCTTTCGGTAAGACAACCCGAGTTAGAAAGCATCCATGCCCGATTTCAGCCTCGTTCGAGCAACAGCGGAGAACAAGCTGTTGATCCGCCTCCGCACGTCTTGGGAGCGCCAGGTCGATGACGTGGCGAAAGGGTGGCTGGATAATCAGCTTGATCATGCACTCAAAATCGCCGCGGATGATCCTGCCGACCCCCGGTATGGGATATACGTCCTTTGCGATGGCGACGGAGATGGCAGACCCAGAGCCCCCTACGAAGCCTTCGTGCACGTCAACCACGCGTGGCCCAAAAGCGCTAAGGACTCCACCGTACGGCTTGTTTGGGGCGCGGTCGCGCCCAAGTATATGGCACAGACGCTCGCGAACGTGGATCGGGCGAAGGTGCTTAGTAGCGTTATTTATAGTGCTCTGGCGCTTGCGGCGGGCGAGATGCCCTCGAAACACGTTAAGATTTACCTCGGGGGAGCTGTGGACAAATCTTTTGCTCACCTGTTTTGCAGCCTCCTAAACCCTATGGTAATAGACCGCATGCATGCTAGGGTGCGTGGCACTTGGCTCCACTTGGAGCGCAATTAGCTTGGAGAGGAACGCTGACATGGACGACCTGAAGGAGTGCATTTTCCAAGCCTGCTTGAAAGCGCTCGACGCAATGGGCGAAGATGCGCATGATCTGTCTTTCTTTGGGGAGGCACAGCCCCAGCGTGAACGAGAGTTAGCCGAGGCAGCCTAGTTTTCGGACGCAGCGATAGCCGCCCCGGAGCACCGCCGGTGCTTGCCCCACCTAGTCAGGGCTGGCGGCGGCACGACGATCAGCGCGCATCTTTAAGAGCACCTGTATAGCGTCGTCTTGGGCGCTGCTGAGACGCCTCTCTAAAAAAATTTCTTGCACTCTCGGATTGGCGCCCCGCGTGTAAACGCCTGAAACGTGCTGAATCTCTGGCCGGCATCCCGCAGTCATCGCCCGTGCAATGGTGGCCGCGTCCGAAACTCCGTCGTCTAGGTGCATTGCACCTCGCTGAAGACAATTCAGCCAGGTCCTGACGGCCATATCCTTTTCGCGCTCCGTCGCCTGTTCCCTGCCTTGCGAAGATTGGCATCCCGTAGCGCCAGCTAGAGCGAGCACGACCGATGCGACAGCTAGAAATCTCATACCGGCCCCCGTTAATTTTTTTGTGTGCGCGGGTACAGTAACACAACTTCGCGCACATCTGTCCGCCGATGTCCGGTGTACGGCCCCTATAGGGGGGCCGTACGCGGACGGACACATCCAGAAGAAATTTGTACGGGGATGGAATCCGCAGAAAGCCGCCATTGTTCGGGGGTGTCCGGGATCCTTTGTCCGGGGGGGCGGACACTGCCACGTTCTTCGCCATTGTCCGGGGCCATTTTCCCACATCAAGCCGCCATTACCAGCCGAACACGTCCCCCGATCACCTGAATGATACCCTTGCTGTTGAGCCCCGCCCGAAGCTCACTTAGGCGCTGCCGAAATCGGGGATGATCTTCTTCCTCGATACCGCGATCCACCATCAGGTCGCGGAATTGCTCGAACGTGATTCCCTCCGGGTCAGGGCTTCCAGTCATCCAGTGCTGGAACAGCACCGTCTTTGCAGCCTGCTGGCGAGATGTGAGCTTGGGGCCACTATATGCATTAGATTGGTCGCGGTGTGCCACGACGGCCGTGGTGATCTGATCGCCGTCCTGGTCGGTGCCAAGTTGCACCTCTTTAAGCTCGAACGGCAGTTTGTCGCCACTGGCGCCGTCGCGTTGTTTGTCGATGCTGGCGATGCTGAATTCCCCGCTCTCGGCGCGCTTGATGCTGATCTCGGTGTCCGTCGCCGCCCGCAGGCTTGAGTGTCCGCGCGCGCCGCGTGCATCGTCCTTGCCCGCATGGTGGACCACCAGGACATGCGCGCCCGTT
>WHUE01000104.1 GCA_009377375.1 Alphaproteobacteria bacterium
GACAGTGCGCGTCCAGTTCGCCTGGGATTAGCGTCATTGTACCGTTCGCCGGTTGGATGATCGCGTGTACCCTGCGTCCCCATTCTTCGTCTGGAACACCGATGACCGCGACATCTGCCAGACCGGGATACTCGCCGAGGGCAGCCTCGACCTCGGCCGGGTAGATGTTTGCGCCTCCTGATACGATCAGGTCCACCCTGCGGTCTGCTATGTAGAGAAACCCGTCCTCGTCCATCCGCACCGTGTCGCCGGACCAGACGGCGAGCTCGGTTATGGGCAGCGCCGGGTCCTGTCCCGGTGCCGGCTTGAAGCGCTCCGCCGTGCNCTCCGGATCGTTCCAGTAGCCCAGCGAGACCAGCGCGCCGCGATGCACCAGCTCGCCCGGCTCGCCCGGCGCGCAGCGCGTGCCGTCCTCGCGCACCACCAGGATCTCGGCGTTGGGGATCGCCTTGCCCATCGAATCCGGCCGGCGGTCGACCTCGGACGGCGGCAGGTAGGTGGAGCGGAACGCCTCGGTCAGCCCGTACATCAGATAGGGCGCCGCGCCGGGCAGCGCCTTGCGCAACCGGTCGAGGGTCGCCCGCGGCATGTGCCCGCCCGTATTGGCGAAGTAGCGCATGCTGGCGACCGCTTCCGCCGGCCAGTCGAGCTCGGCGAGCTGGTTCCAGAGAGGCGGCACGCCGGTGATCCCGGTGATACCTTCGCGCGCCGCCGCCCGCACCACGTCGCGCGGCAGCAGGTAGTTCAGCAGCACGACCCGTGCGCCGACGTTGAACGCGGTGGTGACCTGGCTCATCCCGGCGTCGAAGCTCAGCGGCAGCACCGACAGGATCCGGTCGTCCGGCGTATTCCCCAGATACGCGCTGACGCTGCGCGCGCCGGCGACGATGTTGCGGTGCGACAGCACCACCCCCTTGGGCAGGCCGGTGCTGCCGGAGGTATACAGGATGGCGGCCATGTCCACGTCGATCGTCCGGTGCGGGGCTGCGCCCGCCGCGCCGGCGGCCATGAAATCGTCCCAGCCCGTGACCGCGACATGCGCGGGGGCGCCGGCGCCGTCCGCACCGTCGACCAGCACCAGCGTGTTCAGGTCGTGGCAGTCGCCGAGCGTCTCCGACAGTGTCTCGAGCCGCTGGCGCGAGGTGACCAGCACCCGCACGTTGCAGTCGCGCAGGATATGGGCGACCTGGCGCGGCTTCAGGATCGGGTTGACCGGCACGAACGCCCCGCCCGCGGCGGCCGCGCCGAACATGACGACCACCGTTTCCATCCGCTTTTCGAGATAGATCGCGACGCGCTCGGCCCGCGCCAGCCCGCCGGCGACCAGCGCCGAGGCGACGGTCCGCACCTGCGCATCGAGCGCGCCGTAGCTCATCGTTTCCCCGCCGGACACGAGGGCGGGCGCCGCGGCGTCGCGCAGCGCCGACTGTGCGATCAGATCGGAAACCAGGTCGGACATTATATCTTCGTCCCGGGGGTCGCCCTGCCCCTTGCGGGGTCGGACTTTACGGGAGAGTCGCCGAAAAAATCCATAGTTATTGCAACCCGGGCGCCCGCACCGCGATTTCCGGCCCCGCCGCGCCGGCGTCGCAGACATGCAGCCACGGCGCGCGCTTCAGGAAGGAAACCTGCAGCGGACCGACGACCAGGAACAGCGCCGCGCCGATGCGGCGCGCGCCGAGCCGCGCATGCGCCGCCAGCGAACCCGGGTTGAAGGCGGAGATGCGGCTGAGTGACCAGGCGACGCCCCGGCTGCGCAGATAGGCGTTGGCGTCGTCCCACAACCGCAGGAAGGCGAAGCCGCCGCGCGCTTCCGGCCTGACATAGACGTCGAAATCCCACGACACCGCCGCCGCCGGCTCCAGCCGGTAGACGCAGCGCACCTCGTCTTCCCGATAGGCGCCGAAGCAGAACCAGAGGCATCCCAGCACCCGTCCTTCGGCGTCGAACGCGCCGAAGCAGACCCCGTTCTGGCCGAACCGAAAATCCAGAACGTCCTGCGTCAGCGGAAGCTGCGCGAAGGCGGGGTCGCCCGGCGCCATCTGCCGGACGGCGATGGTGCGGCCGCGGCGCGGTCCCAGCACCGGGGCGTCGGGAACCGGCTGGGCGACGAAATAGTAGCGCACGAAGCGGATCGGCACGCCGAGGCGCTGGAATCCACGCCCGATGCACCACAGCACGGCGTTGAAGCCGCCGATCTCGGCGATGTTCGTGCGAAGCTTGTTAATCATGGGCAGACAGCAGCGGTCCGGCAGGGGCGCCGAGATATCGCATACCGGGCACGGCGGAGCCAGCCGCGAATAGGATTTGTGCGCCCGGCGCGTATTTGCTAAACCCCGCCCAACAACAGATTCTGGGGCTAGACCATGGCCACGTTCGACGATATACGCGAGGTCCTGAGGGACGTGCTCCAGCTCGGCCCGCGCGCCGACGGCTTCGACGCGAACACGTCGCTGCTCGGCGGGATTCCGGAGTTCGACTCGGCCGCCGTGGTGTCCGTCGTCATGGCGCTGGAGGACCGGTTCGGGTTCGAGATCGAGGACGAGGAGATCAACGCCGACGCCTTTGAGACCGTCGGTACGCTCACCGATTTCGTCGACGGCAAACTGGCCGCGTAGTGCCCGGCGCGCCCGCTGCCATCGACCGGCGGCCGTTCTTCCACGAACGCGGCGGTCAACGCCTGTTCTTCCTGCATTTCCCGGTCGAGACGCCGCGCGGCGGCGCCGTGTTCTTCGCCCCCTTCGCGGAGGAGATGAACCGCGCGCGGCGCATGGCGACCCTGCTGGGCGAGGCGCTGGCGACGAGCGGGATCGAGACCCTCGTCTTCGACTATGCCGGCACCGGGGACAGCGAGGGCGAGTTCGGCGACGCCCGCTGGGCGGGCTGGCGGGACGACGGGGCGGCGGCCGTCGACTGGCTCGCGGACCGGACCGGCGGCCCCGTCGCCGCCGTCGGATTGCGGACCGGCGCGGCGCTGGCGCTGGAGGCCGCGGCGGCGCGGCCGGGCCGCGTCTCGCGGCTGACGCTGTGGCAGCCGGCGCCGTCCGGCCAGCTCTTCCTGACCCAGTTCCTGCGGCTGCGGCTCGCGGCGGCCATGACCGGCGCGGGACCGGCCGAGACCACGAAGGGGCTGCGCGAGCAGCTCGCCGGCGGCGCGACGCTGGAGATCGCCGGCTACGACCTTTCGCCCGGCATGGCCGCGGTGCTGGACGCCATGCGCCTCGCCGACCTGCCGCCGCCCGACGGCTGTCCGGTGGACTGGCTGGAGGTCTCGTCCGCCGCGCCGCCCGAGATCGCCCCGGCCGGCCGTGCGGCGATCGAGCGCTGGCGCGAGTGCGGCGCGCAGGTCGACGCCGAAGCCGTCGCCGGGCCGCCGTTCTGGTCGATACAGGAAATCACCACCGCGCCCGCGCTGATCGAGGCCACGGTGCGCCGGCTGGCGGGAGCCCTGGCGTGAGCGGCGCCGAGGAGGCGCTGGCCTTCCCCTGCCGCGGCGACACGCTGGTCGGCGTGCTGCATCGCGGCGCGGCGGGGGCGACGCGCGGCGTCGTCATCGTCGTCGGCGGGCCGCAATACCGCGGCGGCAGCCACCGGCAGTTCGTGCAGCTCGCCCGCGCCCTGGCGGCGGACGGCGTGCCGGTGCTGCGGTTCGACGCGCGCGGCATGGGCGACAGCGGCGGCTCCCATCCGGGGTTCGAGGCGCTGGACGACGACATCCGGGCGGCCGTCGATGCGCTGGCCGGAGCCGAGCCGGGGCTGGAGCGTATCGCGCTGTGGGGGCTGTGCGACGCGGCCTCGGCGATCTGCTGGTATGCCCCGACGGATGCGCGCATCGCGGGCGCGGTGCTGCTGAACCCGTGGGTGCGCACCGAATCCACCTACGCGCAGACGCAGCTTCGACACTATTACGGCGGCAAGCTCGGCGACCCGGCGTTCTGGAAAAGGCTGTTCACCGGCGGGGTCGATTTCGCCGACGCCGCGGCCTCGCTGCGGCGCACGCTGCGGAACCTGGCGAAGCGGGGCGGCAAGGCGGAGACGTCCCTGCCGGAGCGCATGGCGCAGGGGATCGACGCCTTCGGCGGGCCCGTCCTGCTGGTCGTCAGCGGCGAGGATCTGACGGCGCGTGAATTCGACGGCGCCGCAGCCGCGTCGGTCGGGTGGCAGCGTCTGTTCGCGTCGCCGCGCTTCACGCGGTTCGACCTGCCGCAGGCGGACCACACCTTCTCCCGGCGCGGCAGCGCCGACGCCGTGGCGCGCCGCACCTCCGACTGGGTGCGCCGGCTTTAGAGCGGTGTCGGCCTGCCCGGAAGGACCGGCGCGCGGCCGTTAAGTCCGCTTGCGCCGGCTCAGCCCGAGCCCGAGCAGGGCGAAGCCGAACATCAGCAGCGATCCCGGCGCCGGCATCGCGACGGCGTCGGACAGCGTTCCGGTCAGCGCGAAGGCGCGGCCAGGCTCGACCGGGAATCCCCAGTTCGGGTTGCCGTCGGTGCTGAACCAGGTCATGGCCCCGGCATCGCTGCCGTCGCTCCACGACCAGTGCGAGGTGAGTTCCCTGACCGAGAAGTAGTACTCGGTGTCCGCGAGCAGCTCGACATCGGCGAAGCTCGCCTCGTAGGCATAGACCGAAAAGCCGGAGCCATTGACCAGACCGAGGTCTGTGACCGTCGCCGTCACCGAGCGCGAGGCGATGACGTTGCCGCTGCCGGCCACGGAATCGAGGAAGTTGAGGGTGAAGCTGGAAACCTGCGGCCAGCCGGGCCAGAGCGTGCCGACCCAGCTTGCGCCGCTCACCGCGCCGCCTGCGTCGAGCGTGAAGGACGAGGCGAGATGCTGGCCCTGGGCGGCGCTGGCGGCGTAGCCGAACCAGTCGGTCGAGGGGGTGGCCATCGGGCTGCTGTAGACGACCGCCGCCCGCGCCGGCGCGACGCCGGCAAGCGAGATGCCGATCAGGACGGCAAGGGCGAAGCCCATATGGGCGAGCTGCCTGGTAAGTGGGGGCGCAGATCGGGTCATGTGGGGCTCTCCTGGCCGGCCGTGCTTCTGCGAAGCCTCATCACCGCCCGTGTCCAAGCAATGCAATTTCCGTGCCAGAAGTCGAAGCAAACGATTTCAATGGCTTGCGGGCCACATCATTTCAGAGCGTAAAGAATCCCGACGCTCCGGCGAAAGATGGACGCTGCAGACGCGCTGCTTCACTTTCGCCGGCGCCCGCCACGGTTCACGTGCCGGGGAGATGTCCTAGGGTCCGTACCCAATTGTCATCCCGGACGTTAGGAACGCCCGAAAACCAAGGGTTTTCGAGAGCGTTCCTTGCGATCCGGGAACCAGCCGGCACCCGTCACCGGCCGCTGTCCTGGATCCCGGCTCACTGACTTTCCTTTCCAAATCAAGGATTTGGAGGAAAGTCGCGGCCGGGATGACACTGGAAATACTCTAATTGAGTCCAGACCCTAGGGCGCGTTCCACCCGCCCGCGAACTCGAACGCCCCTATATCCGGCGCCCCCCTCGGGCGGCGCTCGACCGCCATCAGCGCGTGGCGGTATTCGGAGTCGGGACGGAGGGACATGCCCGCCCCGCTGGCCGGGGATTCGCCGGCGTCGATGGCGGGCGAGCCCTGCGTCAGACGGAAATCGAATTTCTGCGGATCGGCGAACCCCGCTTCGGCGGCAAGCAGGTTGCCTTCGAGCGCGCCGCTGCCCGGGCGCGCCGCATCGCCGCCCAGCAGCCCGCGCACCGCGCCCGCGAGCCCGCCCGCGCCGACGATCAGGTTGGCGCGAAGCCGGCCGCCGCCCACCAGCGGCTTGCCCTTGCCCGCGAGGATGTTGTTGACCATCACCGTCTCGCCCGCCGTTATCCGCCGGACGAAGATGCCGTCGCCCTTGTCGTTCACGAAGGTGTTGTTGACGACGAACAGGCTCTGGTCCGGGTTCGCCCCCTCGGTGCCGTAGGACACCATCGCCCAGTTGTCGGCGCGCGGGCCCTGGTGAAGGACATTGCCGAGCAGTACGGATGCGCCGCCGTTGGAGAGGTCGACGAGGTAGCTGGAGCCGCCCTCGGCCTCGTCGCCGATGCGGTTGTAGAGGATCAGGTTGCGCAGCGCCCGGCTCTTCACGTTGTGGCCGGTGACCGCGCCATGGACCCAGGAATGGCGCAGCGTGAAGCTGCGCACGCGCCCGATATAGACATTGTGTCCGAGCGACTTGTAGCGTTCGTAATCCGTCGTGTTGCGCGCGAATTCCGAATGTTCGATCAGGATGTCGCTCCTCGGATTGGAGCCCGTCAGGATGCCCATCTCGTTGCCGACGAAGCGGCAGTGGCGGACGATCAGCCCGGCCCCTTCCTGGCGTATGCCCGCGCCGTTTCGATCACGGACCCGGGCGCCGGAAAACTCGATGTTCTGGACCGTGGTGTTGTCCCCGGCAATGACCCAGATGCCCTTGTCCTGCGCGGCACGCCCGCCCGCCAGCAGGCGGACCGGGCCGCCGACCCCCCTGATCACCAGGTTGTCCGCCCGCCATATCGCGACGTCGCCGTTATAGGTGCCGGCCTGTATCTCGATCACGTCCCCGTTGCCGGCGGCCTTGGCCGCCTGGCTGGGCAGGGTGTAGGGCTGGCCGGGACCGACCTTGAGCACGCGGGGCGGATCGCCCTCCGCCCGCGGCGCCGGCTCGTTCCGCGCCGGCCCCGGCGGTTCCGCGCGGCGCGGCGGCTTGTGCGCGACCCTGCCCGCAGCGGAGGCGGCCGCCCGCGCCTCTTCCCCGGCCTTGCGAGCCTCGGAGGACGCCTTCTCGGCGGCCGCCGCCGCGGCCTGGGCGGCGCGCGCGGCCGCCTCGGCCTTGCGCACCGCTTCCTCCGCGCGCGCGACGGCGTCCGAGGCCGAGCGCACGCTTTCCGCATCGCCGCGCAGCCGGTCCGCCGCCCGCCGCGCCGGCGAGTCCGCGCCGCCGGGACCGAAGGCGATGCTGTCCACCTCTTCGCGGTCGACAGGGAGGGAGAGGACCCGGCCGTCCTTGAGCTTCACTTTCATATCCGCCAGCGCCGGCGCCGTGCATGGCACAGTGGCCGCCAGGCAGAGGGACAACAGGATTCTGAAGATCGGAGACGGCATGGGGGCTCGCGGCGTTTCGCCAGGGGGGCGCGGACGGATTGCGACTGCTGTCGCGCAGCGCGATAGTGTAAACCAACCGGCGCGGTTTGGAAGCCGCATGCACGCGGATGCGGGGCCCGCCGCCCGCGCACCGGCAGGAGGCTAGGCTTGGGCGCGTTCTATCTGGTCAGACGCGGCGGCGCGTTCGCGCCCGGCGAGGCGGCGCGTGCCGAACCGATGCGGGCGCATTTCGCCGCCGCCGGCTTCAAGGCCCCGCTTGTCCTCGAAACCCCCGAGGCGGAGATTGCGGTTTATGCCAAGCGCGCGGACCCGACCGCGCCGGCGGCGGTGCACCGCGCGCCGGACGGCCGCTTCACCGCCGTGGTCGGCACGCTGCTCTACCGCGCGGCGAAGGGCGCGGAGGCGGCGGCGCGGCTGCATGCGGACCTGGCCGCCGACGCGATGGACTGGAGCGCGGCCTGGGGCCATTTCTGCGTCATCGGCAATGCGACGGGGACGCTGCGGCTGTTCACCGACCAGCTGGGCATCTATCCGGTCTGGTGCGACGAGGCCGCGGCGGCGTTCTCCAGCGCCTTTCTCGCCGTGCTGGGCACGGTGACGCGGTCGACGGTCAACGCACAATGCGTTTACGAATACGTCTTCCAGGGCGCCACCTATGGCGGCGAAACCCCGGTGGGCGAGGTGCGGCGGCTGGACGGCACGCGGGCCTTCGCGTTCGACGGCGGCTGCCGGGAGGACGCCAACGGCCCGCCGACCGGCCCCCGCGACCCGACCGGCGGGTTCGACGACTGCGTCGAGCGGAACCTCGCCAATCTGCGCCGCTATTTCGACACCATCGGCGCCTGCTTCGGCGACCGCATCGATACCGCGCTCTCGGGCGGGTACGATTCGCGCCTGACCTATGCGCTGCTGCGCGAGCGCGGCCTCACCCCGCGCGTTCATGTCTACGGCCGCGCCGACGACGCCGACGTCGTCGTGGCGCGGCGCATCGCCGAGGCGGAAGGCATCGCGCTGGAGCATGTCGACAAGAGCGCCGCACCGTCCCTGCCCGCGGAGGCGATGGCGGAGACCGTCGCCCGCAACTACGCCGCGTTCGACGGCACGCCCCCGGACGGCATCTTCGACGCCGGCGGCGACCTCGCCTCGCGCAGCCGGCGCTGCGCCAAGGGCGAGCTGATGCTCAACGGCGGCGGCGGCGAGATCTTCCGCAACTTCTTCTACCTGCCCGACCGGCCGTTCGGGCTGCGCCGGTTCCTGTGGTCGTTCTACGCGGGGTTCGACCCGAAGCTGTGCACCCGGGCGTTCGACGAGAACCGCTACTTCGTCGCGCTGGGGGACAAGGTGCGCGCCGCCGCGGGCGCCACGGGCGATGCGCTGACCCGGGCGGACATCGAATATCTTTACGTCGCCTTTCGCTGCCGGTTCTGGATGGGGCGCAATAACGGGCTCAACAACGCGCTCGGCCATTCGCTGACGCCGTTCATCGACCCCAACATCGTCGGCGACGCCAACGCCGCGCCGCTGCGCTTCAAGAATTTCGGCCGGCTGGAGGCGGCGATGATCCGCGCCGTCGATCCGCGCCTGGCCGCTTATCCGAGCGCGTACGGCCACGGCTTCGACCGCGACCCGCCGGTCCGCGCCATCGCGAAGGGCCTCACGACCCTGCTGCGCCCGCCGCTGCTGCGGCGCTATACGTGGCGGCTGCACCGCCGCTCGCGGGAGACCTTCCCCTATTACCTGTCGGACGGCCATGTCGGCCGCGCGATCGATCCGGCCTTCCCCTATATGCGCCGTTTCTTCGACGTCGGCCGTGTCGACGACGCGGCCCATTACGCCCGTCTCTGCACGCTGGAATACCTGTTCCAGCGAGTCGGGCCGGCGATGCCGGATGGGGGATCGTAGACGCTGCGCCGCGCCGCCCCTATGATCCGGGCAAGGACAACAGAAGCGAAACACGGGCAAGCCGGGTCATGAAGTCGCTGTTCCTTCTGGTCAGCTTTCTGATCGTCTACGGCTCGGTCTACCCGTTCGAGCTGGACCTGCGGGAGCCCAGCCCGACGGAGCTCGACGCGTTCCTCGGCACGCTGCGCTGGGACGGCACGCGCGGCGACATCCTCGGCAATATCGCGCTGTTCGTCCCGTACGGGTTTCTCGCCGCCTTCCTGATCGGGCGCGGCTGGCGGATCGCCGCCTGGTTCGTCTGGTTCCCGGTCTGGACGCTGTTCCTGGCGTTCGGCATCCAGGTGCTGCAGCTCTACATGCCGTCGCGCGCCGCGGCGTTGAACGACGGGCTGTGGAACCTGCTCGGCACGGCGATCGGTCTGCTGCCCGGTCTCGCGATCGCGCGCATCCTTGTCGCGCGCGGGGGCGACGCGCGCCGTGCGGCCGGCGCCCTGATCTCGTTCCCCGTCGTCATGGCCGGATGCTGGATCGGCTATCGCCTCGCGCCCTACGTACCCTCCATCGACCTCCAGTCATGGAAGGACAGCCTGAAGCCGCTGCTTCTGTCGCCGACGCTGTCGGGCACCTCCACCATACGCAGCGCCGCCGGCTGGATGGCCTTCGCCGCGCTGTGGCGCGGCTGGCGCGGCGCGCGCTTCAACGACGTCCTGGTGGTGCCGATGGTGCTTCTGGTGATGTTCGGCGAGGTGCTGGTGGTGAAGAACGCGGTCACGCTCAGCAACGTCGTCGGCGCGACGGCCGGTCTGGCGCTGTGGTGGGCGGTGAAGCGGTCGCGCGCGGGCTATGCGGTCGCCGCCGGCGTGCTGGCCCTGGCCATCGGCTGGAGCGGGCTGACCCCGTTCGCCTTCGGCGGCACGGCGCACACGTTCCACCTGGTGCCGTTCCACGGCTTCCTGGACGGGTCGATGTACGTCAACGTGCAGCAGCTCTTCCTCAAGCTGTTCCTGTACGGGTCGATGGCCTGGCTTCTGGTGCGCGCCGGGCTGGGCTACGCGCTGTCGCTGATCGCGGTCGCCGCGGGCGTGCTGGGGCTTGAGCTGGCGCAGATCTACCTGCCCCGCAAGACGCCGGAGATTACCGACCCGGTCCTGGCCCTGATCGCGGGCTGGGGCCTCTGGCTGCTGGACCGCACCGCCGGCGCAGCCGCGGGAACCGATGACGCTGCGGCCGAAGACCCGGTCGCGGCGGCCCGGGCACGACGGCGCGCCGCCGGGCGACGGCTGGCCGAGTCCGATCCGGCCGTTGCGGCCGTCCGCTCCTCTGGCGGCCACATGTCCGACCGCCCCGCCCGGCGCGCCGGACCACCGGCGGAGGAGCCGGCTCCGGCGACCGCCCCGGAACCGCACGGCATCGGTGTCGACGCGGAGCGGAGCGCACCCGCTCCGGAGGCCGCGGCGCAGCCGGTGTCCGAACCCGAAGACGCCGCCGGCCCCGCGCCGGAGACGAAGCGTCCGCGAGCCCGTCCGATGCCCCCCAAGACACGCAGCTTCGTCCGCGACAAGGACGACAAGACAGGCCGGAAGACCTACCTGCGCTGATCCGGCGGAGCGCCGCTCGTTGACTCGAAAATGGCCGCCGTCTAGACTTGGCGTTTCACGAAACGACACATCAACGATGTTCGCGCAAATAAGATTTGTGGGGTTTGCGGCGGCGTTCCTTCTTGTCGCGACAGGGTCGGCGACTGCCGAGCCGCTTTACAACAAGCCGGTCTACAACCCCGAAACGAAGAGCTATTTCGAGCTGTTCGCTACAAATCCGGAAGCGGCGAGAACCCGCCTGTCCGGCGGCACGGCGCAGTGGAAGTGGCGCGACGCCTACCGTGTCGCCGCAGGGCGCAGCTACAACGGCGTTCGCGGACGGCTAGCCATCGTGCCGTCCCAGTCGGTGCACCTGTTCCTGCGCAACACGTTCGAGCCCAATATTTCCGCCTGGATCGGGCTGCGGTACTGGTGCCAGTTCCACAAGCTGCAATGGGTCGACGGCGCGCTTCCCGAACCCGGCGCCTTCGCCATGTGGGGCCCGATCTGGAACCAGGGGGCGACTTCGCCGGACCAGAAGAAAGACCGCGCACCGTGCGATTCGTCCCTGAAGTCGCTGCATCTGGGGGTGCATTACTGGTCCACAAGGGACGGGTTCTACTGGAACGCCAACGGCTACAACAAGGAATTCAGCGCCATCTTCATCGAGTATCCGACCGGCAAGCCGTGAACGGCTGCCGCGGCGGCACGGGTTTCGTTATGACCGCCGCGGCCCTTGATGTAGAGTGGCGCCGACCCGGACCAAAAACCGGCCGAAGGGCCGCCCTTCCCAGCCGACCGACCCGATGACCACAATCCACCTGATCGCCGCCGCCCGGCCGAATTTCATGAAGGTGGCGCCGCTGTACCACGCGCTGCACGCGGCCTCGTGGGCGAAGCCTGTCCTGGTCCATACCGGGCAGCATTACGACGCCAACATGTCGGACAGCTTCTTCGAGGAGCTGGGCCTGCCCAAGCCGGACCACCATCTCGGCATCGGCAGCGGCAGCCACGCGGAACAGACGGCGGGCGTCATGGTCGCCTACGAGAAGATCCTGCTGGAGGCGCCGCCGGACTGGACGGTCGTGGTCGGCGACGTCAACTCCACCGCCGCCTGCACCCTGGCGGCGAAGAAGCTGTGCCTGCGGGTCGCGCATCTGGAGGCAGGGCTGCGCTCGCGCGACTGGCGCATGCCGGAAGAGATCAACCGCATGGTCACCGACGCCATCGCCGACGTGCTGTGGACGCCGTCGCCCGACGCCGATGAGAACCTGAGGAACGAGGGCGTGGCCGGGGAGCGCGTCACCTTCGTCGGCAACA
>WHUE01000105.1 GCA_009377375.1 Alphaproteobacteria bacterium
GTCGTCGCCCTGACGCTCGATGTGTCCGGCCTCCAGGCGAATCCGGCGCTGAAGGACGCCGCCGAGTTCGAGCGCATCGAGGGCACGCTGAACACGAAGCTGGACGTCAAGACACGCGGCCGGAGCCAGCGGGAAATGGTGCAGGCGCTGAACGGCAGCGGCAGGCTCAACTTCGCGGATGGAGCCATCCGCGGGATCAACATCGGCGCGATAATCCGGAACGTGCGCGAGGGGAATTTCGACCCGAAGGCAAGGGATAAGCAGAAGACGGATTTCACCGAGCTTTCCGGCACGTTCCGGATCACCGACGGCATCCTCCGCAATGCGGATCTCGCGCTGCTGTCGCCGCTGCTGCGCGTAACCGGCAAGGGCACGGTCGACCTGCCGAAGAAGACGCTCGACTACCGCATCCAGCCCAAGCTCGCCACGACGGCGCAGGGCCAGGGCGGCAAGACCGATGTCGCGGGCATCAGCGTCCCGGTGATCGTTTCCGGCCCCTGGGACAATTTGAGCTACAGGCCCGATCTGGCCGGCGCGGTAGAGGGAGTCCCGGCCGAAGCGCTGGACAGGCTGAAGGAGATGGTTCCGGACGTCGGCAAGTCCGACGGCTCCTCCGATAGCGGCAAATCCGGCTCCAGCCCTGCCGACACGCTGAAAAAGCTGTTCGGACGTTAGCCCGGCAGCGCCGGCTCGATCGGCCCGGCCAGCTTTCGCGCCACCGCCTCCGGTGACGACCGCGCGGACATCGAAATCAGCGGCCGTCCGCGCGCAGCGCGATGACGCGCCGGGACGGCAGGTCGCAATGGACGCTGGTGCCGACGCCGACCTGGCTGGTCATGGCGATCGCGCCGCCGTGGCTCTCCATGATTCGCTTGCACAGCGCGAGGCCGAGCCCGCTGCCCTGGTTCGAGCCGCGGACATAGGCTTTGTCGAGCCGCATGAACGAGGCGAACGCCCTGGGTATCTTTTCCTCGGGTAGGCCGATCCCGGTGTCCCTGACACCGATCCTGGGCCCGCCGTCGGGCAGGGGAAGGGCGAAGACCGAGACCTTGCCGCCCTCCGGCGTGAACTTGATGCCGTTGTCGAGAAGGTTGATCAGAACCTGCTTGAGCAGCCGCGGATCGGCGCGCACCAGGGCGCGCGGGAGGCCCTCCTCGATCGCCACCGCCACCTTGCCCGTATCCGCCGGTGCGCGGACCAGCTGCACCGCGGCGACGATGACGTCCGCCAGGGCGAAATCCGACTCCGCCAGCGTCAGCGTGCCCGTTTCCGCCCTGGACAGGTCCAGGAGATCGTCGATCAGCGACAGCAGATGCTCGCCGCCGCGGTTGATGATCTCCAGATACTCCCGGTACTTCGCGTTTCCGACCGGCCCCATCGGCTCCAGAAGCATGAGCTGGGTGAAGCCGATGATCGCGTTCAGCGGCGTGCGCAGCTCGTGGCTCATATTGGCCAGGAACTCCGATTTCATCGCATTGGCTTCTTCCGCCGCCTGTTTGGCGACGCGCAGGAGGCGCTCGCTTTCCTTGCGCTCCGTCACGTCGCGAAGCGTCGCTATATAGCTGTGTTCGCCCTCCCAGACGGAATCCATGGCGCGAATTTCCGCCACGCGCGTCTCGCCGTCCGGGCCGAGGAACTTCAGCTCGGAGGGCAGCGCGTCGTCGACGGAAACCCCCAGCACGTGGCCCCTCAGCGCTTCGGCGGACCGGTTCAGCATGCGCTCCGCCGCCGGGTTTACGAAACGGAAGACGCCTTTCCAATCGATGACCACGATGGCATCGGCATTGCCGTCCACCAGGCTGAGCGAGCGGCCGTGGGCGGCCTCCATCTCCCGCAGGTTCCGTTCGAGGGCGACGCGCAGGTGATGGCGCTCGATGGCGTGGCGGATCGTGCGCAGCAGCGCGGCGCTGTCTATGGTCTGCTTGTTGACGAAGTCTTCGGCGCCGAGTCCCACGGCGCGGTAGCCGATCTCGTTGTCGCGCGTGGCCGTCAGCACGATGACCGGGGTGGCCGGAGCGATCTGTATGACGGTGACCACGCTGTCGATCCCCTGCGCATCCGGCAGATTGAGGTCGAGCAGGATAGCGTCGAACGCTTCCCGCTCCAGCGCCGTCCGCGCGGCCGCCATGGTTTCGACGCAGGCACAGGCAACGCGGCTGCCGCATTCCGCGCGCAGATAATCCTCGACGATCAGCGCGTCGGCCTTGCTGTCCTCGACCAGCAGGACGCGGTATCCGCGCTCCGGGTCCTCCCCGCGGGGCGTCGTGCGCGGCGACGCGCCGGCGGCAGTTCCGGCCGAAAGGCGCGCGTGGTTCTCAACCGTATCCATCCGCATGTCCGGCCGTCACTCCGGGGGCAGCTTGACGATGCTGAACCAGAACCCGTCCACCGAATGGACCACATCCACGAAGCCGGTCATCGTTACCGGCTTGGAGATAAAGCAGTTCGCATGGAGGTTATAGCTCTGCACGATGTCGTCATCCGCCGATGAGGATGTCAGGACCACGACGGGGATTCTGCGCAGTTTTTCGTCGGCTTTGATGTCGGCCAGCAGCTCGTGGCCGTCCATGCCGGGCAGATTGAGGTCCAGCAGGATCAGGTCGGGTCGGGGCGCGCCGCTGAAATCCCCCCGGCGGCGCAGGAATTGCTGCGCTTCCGGCCCGCTGCGGACGATGTGCAGCGCGTTGGTCATGCGCGATTCCTTCATCGCCTCCTGCGTCAGCCGGATATCGGCGAGGTTGTCCTCGACCAGCAGGATCTCGACCGTCCGGGTCCTGTTGCCGGCGGTCATCAACAGGACGTTCCTTCTGCGGGCGAGGAGAGCGTGAAGTGGATGGCAACGCCTTCGTCTGGCCGGGGATCGGCCCATATCCTGCCGGCGTGGCGGTCGACGATGCTCTTGCAGATGGCGAGTCCCATCCCGGTTCCCGGATACGCGTCGTGGGTGTGCAGGCGTCTGTATATGTCGAACACGGCGTCGGCGAATTTCGCCTCGAAGCCGATGCCGTTGTCGGCAACCGTGAACCGCCACCCGTGTTTCTCCGGGACCGCGGACACGCGGATCCGGGGCGTGCGGTCCGGACTGCGGAACTTCAGCGCGTTGGAGAGCAGGTTCCGGAAAAGCTGGACGAGCTGTATCTCATCCGCCATGACCGCCGGCATAGGGTCGTGCGTGACCTCCGCCCCGGCCGCGTCGATCTCCGCGCGAAGCTGCGTCATCGCCGCGCGCAGCCCGGCGCCGCTGTCCACGGCGAGCGGCTCCCGCCCGCGCGTGGTGATGCGCGAATAGGCCAGAAGATCGTCGACCAGCGCCTGCATGCGGGCTGCGCCGTCGACCGCGAAGGCCAGGAATTCGCGCCCGTCCTCGTCCAGCGCCTGCCCGTAGCGCTGGTCCACCAGGTTGCAATAGCTTGCGACCATGCGCAGCGGCTCCTGCAAGTCATGCGAGGCGATGTGGACGAAGCGCTCCCGTTCGCGGTGGGACTGGTCCAGCGCCTCGGCGTGGCCGGTCACGTCGAACAGCATCGCGGAAAATCCCGCCACCTCGCCGTCGTCGTTCCGGTCGGGGACGTAATGGGCCTCCGCCAGCCGCCGCGCCCGTCCGGGCTGGCGCCGGGCGAGGTGGAACTGCTGGTCTGCGCCCGCCAGCGCGGCAGAGACGCGGCGCTGCACCTCGGCCGCGCCGGCCGGATCCGTGCCGCCCGCTTCGATCGCGATCACCTCGGCCCCGACGAGGGACGCTGAGGTCTTGCCGATCCAGCTGCAATAGGCCGGATTGACGTAGCGGTAACGCCCGTCCGCACCGGCGTAGTAGAGCATGGCGGGAATCGAGTCTGCGATCTGCGCAACATGCACCGCTGCCGCGCCGGACTCGTTCGGGCCCGCGGCACTGTTTCTCCTCCCCGCGGACAGGGAAACGTTCGATGCTACGGTTGTCATTCTGTCCGGTCCGGAACGCAACAGCCACCCCCGACGCATGTCTCTGCGTGCCCATATTTCTGGGAAGAATAGTCCCCCCGGTCGTTCCGGGCAAATATTCAGTCCGGTGGATGTCGTGAACAGGCGAATATTTCTCCGGGAGAACGGCCTACAGATTCCACCGATATCGCTAAAAAATATTTACATTTCGTTACTTAATAAGAAATTTTTATTTACATATAATTTCAAATCTCTACGCATGCCGAGGTTTTATAATAGAATAACGGCCGATGAATGAGGAATATCCGTTTTTTTCGGCTGAAAACAGTGCGAGCGGACAACTCCTGAAAGGTCCGGAATAATCGTCTTCACCTTCATGATTTTTATTGGTGGTAAACTTCGGGTGTTCCGCCCCGGCGTATCGAGCTGCCTCCGCTCGGCACGGTGCAGTTTCGCGACGACGCCTATGGGCGCGACCGGCATGCGCTGATCGCCTCCGCCCACCGGCCCTGCGGCCCGCCGGCATGATCGCAGGCAACATTTTTCTTTATCTTTCCTGAACGGAAAAGGCAGTATCACGGGCTCACGCCATGACCCCGCCGCGAGAGGAACAGTGACGGAAAACGGACCTGCAACGGCGGGACTCGCCCGGCGGCGCTTTCTAGGCCTCGGTATCGCCGGGCTCGCAGCGGCGGCCGGATGGCCGGCGATGGCGGCGCGGTCGGCGGCGCCGGAACGCGCGCTTTCCTTCGACAACCTGCATACGGGCGAAACCCTGCGCGCGGTCTACTGGGCCGAGGGCGGCTACATCCCGGAAGCGCTGCGCGAGATCGACCACGTGCTGCGTGATTTCCGCACCGGTGAGGTGCTGTCCATCGACCCCGCGCTGATCGACCTGCTGTTCGCGCTGCGTCGCGAGATGGGCAGCGCCGCGCCGTTCGGCGTGATTTCCGGCTACCGCTCCCCGGCGACCAACGCCCGGCTGCAGCGGAACGGCGGCGGCGTCGCGTCGCGCAGCCTGCACATGGTGGGCAAGGCGATCGATATCCGCCTGCCCGGCCGGCGGCTGCGCGATCTGCGCGAGGCGGCGCTGGGCCTGCGCGGCGGCGGCGTCGGCTACTATCCCCGATCCAACTTCGTCCACGTCGATACCGGCCGCGTCCGCTTCTGGTAGACGCAGGGCCGTAGGCCGCAGGCGCCGCGGCTGATATCCTGAAGCGGCCATGAGCCGCAGGTGCTTCCCGTGAGCGCGTCGGCGCTTTCCGGCTTCGACCTCTGCGTCGTCGCCGCCTATCTCGCCGCCATCGTGGGCTGCGGGCTGTGGGCGGGGCGGGGGGAGCGCAGCGCGGCCGACTACTTCCTGGCGGGGCGCGCGCTTCCGTGGTGGCTGATCGGGCTCTCGCTCTACGCCTCGAACATGTCGGGGGCGAGCTTCGTCGGGCTCGTCGGCGCCTCCTACGAGCACGGCATGGCGGTGTTCACCTATGAGTGGACGGCGACGCTCGTGCTCGTCGTCTTCGCCTTCGTCATGCTGCCGGCGTTCCTGCGCGCACGCATCTACACGCTGCCCGAATATCTGGAGCGCCGCTTCGACCGCCGGTCCCGGGAGCTTTACGGGGCGCTGACGGTGATCACGGTGATGTTCGTCGATACTGCGGGGGCGCTGTTCGCCGGGGGCGTCGTGGTCTCGGCCGTCGTGCCCGGCATCGGGCTGTGGCAGGCGGCGTGGGGGCTGGCCGCGCTGGCCGGGATCTACACCGTGTTCGGCGGGCTGCGCTCCGTGGTCGTGACGGACGCCGTCCAGGCGGTGCTGATGATCGCGGGCGCGGCCGTCGTCTGCGTCGCCGGGCTGGGCGCCGTCGGCGGTTGGGACGGGCTGACGGACCGGCTGGAGCCCGGCTTCGCCCGGCTGTTTCGCCCCGCCGACGATGCGTTCCTGCCATGGACCGGGATCGGCGGGGTGATCATCCTCGGCCTGTACTACTGGACCCTCAACCAGTATTTCGCCCAGCGCGCCCTCGCCGCGCGCTCCCTCGCCGACGGCCAGAAGGGCGCGCTGTTCGGCGGGCTGCTGAAGCTGCCCAACCTGTTCCTGATGGTCGTCCCGGGCATGGTGGCGCTCGCCCTCTTTCCGGCGCTGGAACGCCCCGACGACGCCTTTCCCCGGCTGGTGGCCGAGCTCCTGCCGGCGGGGCTGCGGGGGCTGGTGCTGACGGCGCTGCTCGCCGCGATCATGTCGAGCCTCGATTCGGCGCTGAACGCCGTCGCCTCCATCGTCACGATGGACTTCCTGCGGCCGCGTCGTCCCGACCTCGACGACCGCCGGCTGCTGCGGGTCGGTCGGCTGGTGACGCTCGCCTGCACCGTCGTCGCGGCGCTCTGGGCGCCAGTCATTGCGGGGTTCGGCTCCCTGTTCGCGTATTTCCAGTCGACGCTCGCCTATCTGGTGCCGCCGGTGGTCGCCGTGTTCCTTGCCGGGCTGCTGTGGCGGCGCGCCAACGCCCGCGGCGGGTTCGCCGGGCTCGCCTGCGGGCTCGCCCTCGGGATCGGGCTGTTTGCCGCGAAGGAAGCGACGGGCCTGTGGAGCGCCGGCGGCCTGCCGGACATTCATTTCACGGTTATGGCGCTGCTCATCGCGCTGGCCGCTGCCGCCATCGCGGTCGTCGCGAGCCTCACCGCGCCGCCGCCGGATGCGGCCCATGTGGCGGAGACCACGTTCCGCCGCGCCGACCTTGCCGCGCCGGCGCCCCGCCCCCGCGCGCTGCGGGATTCGCGCCTGCAGGCGGCGGCGCTGCTGGCGCTGACGGCGGCCATGATCGCCGTGCTGTGGTAGAGCATGTTCCCCATGCACCGGCCCGCTGGTAAGGTCCGCGCGTCGTCACCGCATGCGGAGAAAACCGTGGTCTCGAAGCCGGCAGCGCCCTGGCGCATCAAGGGCAAGCGCGTCTATCGCAGCTTTTCGCAGCGCGAGCTGGATACCGAATACGACGTCGAGGCCGCCGTCGGCGCCGACGAGCACCAGGCCTGCCGCGCCGCCGCGATGGCCGACAGCATCCGCGTACGTGACGCGCGGGGCGCGACGACGGATGTGCCCTACGGCCCGACCGAGGGCCAGCGGCTCGACGTGTTCGCCGCGCCCGCGCCCGCGGCGCCGGTCGCGGTCTATATCCACGGCGGGTACTGGAAATCCGGATCGAAGGAATCCTGCCTGCTTTTCGCCGAAACCTTCGCCGGGGCCGCCTACGTGTCGGTCGAATACGACCGCGTGCCCGACGTCCCGGTGGCGGAGATCGTCCGCCAGTGCCGCGCCGCCGTCGCCTGGGTGCATGAGCACGCGGCGGAGTTCAACGGCGATCCCGCGAACATCCACGTCCTCGGCCATTCCGTCGGCGGGCAGCTCACGGCGATGGTCGCCGCCACCGACTGGCGGGGCGAATACGGCATCGCGGCGGATCCGGTGCGCAGCATCGCCGTCACCAGCGGCGTCTACGACCTGGAGCCGGTGCGGCTCAGCTTCGCCAACGTATGGGCGCGGCTGGACAGGGCGGCGGCGACCGCCGCCAGCCCGATCTTCAACCTGCCGGCCCGGCCGCGCCCCGCCGTGGTCGGCTGGGGCGCCGACGAGACCGCCGAGTTCCGCCGCCAGTCGCAGGATTTCGCCGTCGCCCTGCAGGCGCGCGGCTGGCCCTGCCGGACATTCGCGGTCGAGGGGCGGCACCATTTCGACGTCGCCCGCACCCTGGCCGACGCGGCCCATCCGATGACCCGCGCCGTGCTGGACAACATGGGGCTGTAGCGCAGCCGAAGGAGGTGTCATGGCGGACCGCACCGCGCTCGTCACCGGAGCCAACAGGGGACTCGGGCTGGAGGCCAGCCGCGAACTGGCCGCGGCGGGGCACAGGGTGGTCCTCACCGCGCGCGACGCCGCATCGGGACAGGCCGCTGCCGCCGGTCTCGCGGGCGAGGGGCTCGACGTGACGTTCGAGCGGATGGACGTCGCCGACGAATCCTCCGTCGCCGACTGTGCGGCGCGGCTGGGCGCGGCCGGCGTGCGTGTCGACGTGCTGGTCAACAACGCCGGCGTCTACCCGCACGGGCGTCTGCCGGACATGCCGACCGGCGACATGCTGGCGGCGATGAATATCAACTTCATGGGCGCATTCTTCTGCTGCCGCGCCTTCACGCCGGCGATGGTCCGCGCCGGGTGGGGACGGGTGGTCAACGTATCCTCGCATTTCGGCTCGTTCGCGGCGGGGCTGGAGGGCGCGCCGGCCTATTCGATCTCCAAGGCCGCGCTGAACGCGCTGACGGTGAAGCTGGCCGAGGCGCTGCCCGACCCGGTGAAGGTCAACGCCATGTCGCCCGGCTGGGTGCGGACGCGCATGGGTGGGGCCGGCGCGGACCGCTCGGTGGAGGAAGGCTGCGACACGATCCTCTGGCTCGCCACCCTGCCCGACGACGGTCCCACCGGCGGGTTCTTCAAGGACCGCAGGCCGTCCTCCTGGTAGCGCAGCACCTGTGCCGCCTTGCGCCGCGGCGGCGGCAGGCGTAGCCTTTCTCCACACACAGCAACAGGGAGACCGCGCCGTGAAAAAGCTGGTGCTGGAAGCGACCGCCCCGTTCCAGGGGCTGCCCGAGCTCGTCGCCTATGACGAGGGGCTGTTCGAGGCCGAAGGGCTGGAGGTCGTCTGGGGCGACCGCGACCGTGCCGAGGCCGCCGACAAGGCGATCCGCAAGGACCAGACCAGTCCGAAGGGGCTGGATCCGTTCTCCAGCCACGGCGCGCTGTTCGAGCGCGGCGAGGCGGACATGTACAACGCCTGCGAATGGGGCAATTACTGCCGCGTGCAGGATACCGGCAAGCAGGGCCGCCAGATCGGCCGCCGCTCCGTCGTCGCCTTCGCCGGCATCGTGGTGCGGCCCGAGTCGGACGTCTTCACCCCGCAGCAGCTCGCCGGCCGCACCGTGGCGGTGCCGTTCTATTTCGGCACGCACTACCTGGCGCTGCACATGCTGGAGGGCTTCCTGCCGCGCGACCAGATAAATGTTTGCCGCGCCCCCAACGGCTCGCGCCTGCGCTTCGACGCGATGATGGCGGGCGAGATCGAGGCGACGACGCTGACCGAGCCCTATCTCAGCCTCGCGGAAAAGAAAGGCTGCCGCGTCGTCTGCTCCGCCTTCTTCCACGGCACAGAGGTCGCCTCCGACCGGGTGGACGCGGATACCTACGCCAGGTTCAACCGCGCGGTGCGCGCGGCGGTGAAGCGCATCAACGCCGACAAGGAGAAATACCTCCACTACTTCATCGACTATCACAGGGAGAAGGACCCGGAGATCGGCACGCTGACGGTCGCGGACCTGCGCGCCAGCCGCATCGTGGTCGTCGATCCCGCCCCGATCCCGCAGGCGGAGCTGGAGCGCACCGTCGCCTGGCTCAAGAGCTGGGACATGCTGGAGAGCACGGAGTCCGCGCTCGACCTGGTGAACATGGAAGTCCAGACCGGCGCCCACGCCGCGGCCGAATAGGCCGGGCGGGCGCGATATCTTCAACCGGAGCAGGCGGGACAGCCCGCCGGGAGACCGAAGATGAAAAAGCTCGTTCTCGAAACCACCGCGCCGTTCCAGGGGCTGGCCGAGCTGGTCGCCTATAACGAGGGCCTGTTCGAGGCGGAGGGGCTCGCCGTCGAATGGGCCGACCGCGAGAAGGGCGTCGACAAGTCCGTGCAGAAGGACGTGACGAGCCCGAAGGGCGTCAACCCGCATTCCAGCCACGGCAAGCTGTTCGAGCAGGGCCAGGCGGATATGTACAACGCCTGCGAATGGGGCAATTACTGCCGCGTGCAGGATTCGTCCGTGCAGTCCGGCCGCCAGGTCGGCCGCCGCGCCATCGTCACCTATGCCGGCATCGTGGTGCGGCCCGACTCGGAGGTCTTCACCCCGCAGCAGCTTGCCGGCAAGACCGTCGGCGTGCCGTTCTTCTTCGGCACCCATTACCTGGCGCTGCACATGCTGGAAGGCTTCCTGCCGCGCGAGGCGATCAATGTCTGCCGCGCGCCGAACGGGTCGCGCTACCGCTTCGACGCGATGATGTCGGGCGAGCTGGAGGCGACGACGCTGACCGAGCCCTATCTCAGCCTCGCCGAGAAGAAGGGCTGCCGCATCGTCTGCTCCGCCTTCTATCACGGCACCGAGGTCGCCTCGGACCGCGTGGACGCGGACACCTACGCCCGGTTCAACCGCGCGGTGCGCGCAGCCGTGAAGCGCATCAATGCGAACAAGGAGAAGTACCTCCAGTACTTCATCGACTATCACAAGGAGAAGGACCCGGAGATCGGCACGCTCACCGCCGCCGATCTGCGCGAATCCCGCATCGTGGTGGTCGACCCCGCGCCGATCCCGCAGGCGGAGCTGGAACGCACCGCGGTCTGGATCAGGAGCTGGGGCATGCTGGAGGAAACCGAGTCGCCGCTCGACCTCGTCAACATGGAGGTCCAGACCGCCGGCCACGCCGCGGCGGAATAGCGGGCCGTCAATGTCCCGAGAGGGCGAAGGGGCGGGGGGCGTTCTCCCGCCCCTGCCGTTTCGGGCGCGTCGCGCGCATTCCACCGGCCGCCGGAATGCGGTAGAAGGGGCCCGCGTTGTCACGGCGCGGACACGTCTTACCTCTATTGTTGCGTATACGGCATTTTCAGCGAATTGAGATGACGGCACACACGAATTTCATCGAGCGGCGCAAATCGGTCCCCGTCCGGGTCGGCGAGGTCGTCATCGGCGGCGACAACCCCATCGTCGTGCAGTCGATGACCAACACCGACACCGCCGACGCCGAGGGCACGGCGCAGCAGGTCGCCCAGCTTGCCCGCGCCGGATCGGAACTGGTGCGAATCACCGTCGACCGGCCAGAATCCGCCGCCGCCGTCCCCCATATCCGCGACAGGCTGGACGCGATGGGCGTCTCCGTGCCGTTGGTCGGCGACTTCCACTATATCGGCCACCAGCTCCTGACGAAGCATCCCGCCTGCGCCGAGGCGCTGGCCAAGTACCGCATCAATCCCGGCAATGTGGGCTTCCGCGAGAAGCGCGACACGCAGTTCTCCACCATGATCGAGGTGGCGCTGAAACACGACCGGCCGGTGCGCATCGGCGTCAACTGGGGCAGCCTCGACCAGGAGCTGCTGACCCGGCTGATGGATGAGAACGCGAAGGCGCCGGTGCCGAAGGAGGCGTTCGAGATCACCCGCGAGGCGATGGTGCAGTCCGCGCTGCTGTCCTGCGAACGCGCGCACGAGATCGGCATGGGCGCGGACAGGATCGTGATTTCCTGCAAGGTGTCGGAGGTGCAGGATCTGATCGCGGTCTATTCGGACATCGCCGCCCGCTGCGACTACGCGCTGCATCTGGGATTGACCGAGGCCGGGATGGGGTCCAAGGGAATCGTGGCCTCGACCGCCGGCATGGCGGTGCTGATGCAGCAGGGCATCGGCGATACCATCCGCGTCTCGCTGACGCCCGCGCCCGGCGGCGACCGCACGCAGGAGGTCATCGTCGCGCAGGAAATGCTGCAGACGATGGGGCTGCGCAGCTTCCTGCCGCTGGTTACCGCCTGTCCCGGCTGCGGGCGCACGACCTCCACCGTCTTCCAGCACCTCGCCGAGAAGATCCAGACCCATATCCGGACCAGCATGCCCGGCTGGCGGGACCGCTATGACGGGGTGGAGGAGATGAGCGTCGCCGTCATGGGCTGCATCGTCAACGGGCCGGGCGAATCGAAGCACGCCAATATCGG
>WHUE01000106.1 GCA_009377375.1 Alphaproteobacteria bacterium
GTGTCGTCGTCGTAGTCGACGGTCAGCGCGCGGCGGCGGTGGTTGAGGAAGTCGTCGAGGAAATGGCGGTCCCAGCGCTGGTTGATGCGCCCGGCCTGCGGCTGGGCCGGCCAGTGCGAGATGCCGCCGCAGCCCAGCAGCCCGATGCGCTCGCCCCGCGCGTCGATGGCCCGGCGAAGGCTCCGCCCCAGGTCGAAGCAGCGGCTCATCGGCGGGCGCGGATGCACCAGGCAGTTGACGATGAGGGGCACGATCTTCAGGTCCATCTCCGGCCGCAGGTAGTGCAGCGGCACCATCGCGCCGTGGTCCAGCTTCAGCTCGGCGGAGAAGGCGAGGTCGAACCCGTCCATCACCGAGGTGGCGATGGCCTCCGACAGCGCCGCGTCGCCGGGCACCGCGGTCTTCGGAATCCGGAGGAACTTCTCCTCCTCCACCGGCCCCTCGTAGGAGTCGGCGATGCCGATGCAGAAGGGCGGCATGTTGTCGGCGAAGAAATTGCTGAAATGCTCGGCCGTCACGATGACCAGCGCATCGAGGCCGGCCGCGGCGATGCCTGCGCGCAACCGCTCCTGCGCGGCGAGATAGGGGGCCTTCTGCTCCTCCGGCGCGTCCTCGATGCGGGCGGTCAGCCCCGGCGCGTGGGCGCAGCATCCGGCGAAGGCGAGGCTCACGGGCGGCCTCCTCCGGCGACGGTGGGGCCGGGGTTCGCCATCGCCATCAGGTAGTCCGGCCACTTGATGCCGCTGTGCATGGCGAAGGGCATCAGGATCAGCTCGTGCACCCCCGCTTCCCACAGCGCGCCGTAATCGCCGGTCTCCAGCAGCCGGCGTTCCTCCGCCGCGATGCGGTACTCGGCCAGCAGCGCGTCGCGGTCCTCCGTCCAGCGGCGCAGGGTCTCCGGCCGCGTGTTCATGTGGAACAGCAGTTTCTGGACGCCGTAGGCCTTCACGTGCCGACCCATTCCACGATGTCGAACCCGCCCAGCCGGTCGACCGTCAGGTAGATGTGGTCGTCGAGGCAGAACACGTCGTTGCTCTGCGTCACCGCCTGGCCCTCGCCGGGCTCGGGCACGTAGTAGCCCAGCTCCTCCGGCCGGTAGGGGTTGGAGACGTCGACCATGCGCAGCCCGCCGGCGAACCAGGTGACGGCGAAGCGGTTGCCGAAGATCTGCTCCTGCGGCTGGTGGCAGCCGTACCAGCAGGCGTCGTCGAACGGCTCGTCGATCTCGCGCGCGCGGTAGTTGGAGACCGGCACCGGGTTGGTCTCGTCGGTGATGTCCACCATCCACAGGAAGGCGTTGGGGATGTCGGCGCGGCGGTCCCGCGCCTCCTCGTCCGCCACCATCAGCCACTTGCGGCCCATGATCTCGTGCGGGATCGGCAGGGTGGTGTGGCAGGGGTGCGGGAAGGGCGGGGTCCAGCAGCGATGCGCGATGGGCTTCGGATGCGCGAGGTCGCTGATGTCCAGGATGTACCAGCCATGCATCCAGTAGCCGCAGTAGAGCCGGTCGCCCATGCGCAGCGGATGATGGGCGCGCACGCGGCGGCCCTCCGGCAGCGGGTCCTCGCCGCCGGCCTCCCACTGGCCCGGCACCCACCATTGCGAGACGTATTCCGGCTTCGACGGATTCGCCAGGTCCAGGATGCCGACGATGTTGCCGACGAATCCCGTCGGCTCCGGCGTGCCGTAGCAGTAGCGCCCGTCGAAGGTGAAGCGGTGATAGCCCCAGTGCCCGGCCTCGACGAAGGCGATCTCCTTCGGCCTCGTCCGGTCGGAGATGTCGTAGACCATCAGCCCGCCGCGCGGCATCTCGTCGCCCTTGTAGGGCCCGAAGCGCTCGCGGTTGCAGATCATCACGTCGCCGGCGACCCGCACCTTGTGCGAATGGACGTTCTCGGGAATCTCGATCTGCGCGACGATGCGCGGGTTCTTCAGGTCCGAGATGTCGAGGATCGTGGTGCCGACGGGCGGCCGCATGTGGCCGATATAGGCGTAGTTCCCCTCGACCACGACCTGCCCGGCCCCGGGCAGCCCGGCCATGCGGGCAAGCTGCCTGAACCCCTTCGATTCCCCCCAGTTCGGCGCGGTCGCCATGTTTCCCTGCTCCCTGTTTGCCGCGGGCTTTTCGCCCCCTGTTCGAGCGCCGCCCCTTCCCTAGAGCGGCTGGCGCATGACGACGTTGATCAGCGCCTGGCGGCCTTCCTCGCGCACGGCCCGGAGCCCGCGCTGCAGCGCGGCGGGCAGATCGGCCGGGTCGTCGACCCGCTCGGCATAGCCGCCGCAGGACTGGCAGACCATCTCGAAATCGGGCGACGGGCCGAGGTCGCAGCCGGGGAAATTGTGCGTGCTCGCCGCCACCCCGTCCTCGTAGAACTCGCGCACCGTGCTGATCGTGGCGTTCCAGGCCTGGTTGTTGAACACGACGAAGAGCACCGGCGCGCTGTACTTGCGCGAGACGAAATGCGTCGCCGTCGGGATGCCGAACATGTAGGCCCCGTCGCCGATGGCGCAGATCACGGTCTTTTCCGGCGCGGCCAGCTTGGCCCCCAGCGCGGCGCCCATCGCGTAGCCGAGATGCCCCGCCGGCGGGTTGCCGATATAGCAGCCGGGCGTCGTCATCGGCGTCACCTCGTGCAGCGGCGAGGTCGTGGTCTCGTCCACCATCACGGTGTTGGCGTCCATCAGCTCGCCGACGCAGTGCGACACCCAGAGCGGATGCATCGGCTTCTCGCCGCGCGCCTTGGCGACGCGGGCCGCCGTGTCGTCCATCATCGCCCTGTGCTTCGCGGCGGTCGCCTTGCGGCGCTTCTCGATGGCCTTGTCGTCGGCGTCCTTCAGCAGCCGGTCGGCGAGGCGGTTCAGCACCGGCAGCGAGGTGGTCGACGAGCCGCTGATCGCGTGGTCCACCGGGAAGCCCCAGACCGGGATCCGGGTGAAGTTGGGATCGAGCTCGAGCTGGAATATCTGCGCATCCCGGCGCAGCAGGTCGCGCGACACCTTGGGCCACGGCACGTCGACATCCATGAACAGGATCACGTCGGCGTCCTTCGCGTGCTTCAGCGCCGCGTCGCCGAGGAACATGTCGTGGTCGGTGGGGAAGTTCATGTAGCCCGGCGCGCGCGGGCAGACGACGGGGACGGCCAGCTTTTCCGCCAGCTCGACCAGCGGCGGCACGGCCTCCGGGTTGCGGCCGACGAACTTGGTGACGATCAGCGGGTTTTCGGCCGCGATCAGCGCCTCGGCGAGACGGGTCAGCTCGCCCTCGTCGGCCTGCGGGTTGGACGGCGGCGCGTAGGCGGCGCGGTTGACCCTGGTCGCATCCAGCGGCGCCACCAGCCATTCGCGCGGCAGCACCATGTAGACCGGGCCGCGCGGCTCGGTCATTGCGATCTTGAAGGCGCGGGGCACGGTGGTGCCGAGATTCGCGTTGGCGCGGTTCTCGAAATCCCACTTGCACCATTCGCGCACCATCGCGCCCTGGTCGAAGCTCTCCTGGCGCCAGTGGATCGGCCGCGACCGTCCGCCGTCCTCCTCGCCCTCGGTGGCGGGGGTGCGGCCGGCGACCAGCATCACCGGCGAATTGGCGGAACACGCGTTCATCACCCCGCCCAGCGCGTTCGCGGTGCCCGGCAGGGTGTGGACCATCACCATCTGCATCTTGCGGGCGACGTGGAAATAGCCCATCGCCATCGACATCGCGACCTGCTCGTGCGGCACGGCCAGCATCTGCGGGCCGGGCCCGTCCGAGCCGCCCTGCTGCTTGGCCATCGCCTCGATGATCGGGCCGTGATCGGTGCCGAGATTGCCGAAGATGTAGCGCACATGGCCGCTGGCGCGGACCTGTTCCAGAAAGGCCTCCGCCCCGTTGGTGACGGCGACGTCCTCGGTGGCGGGTGTTTTCATGTCCATTTCAAGTCCTCCCTGGCTGGTCCGGAGACGGGTCTCCGCGGCGCCGATTGTTTCGATTAGCGCCCGGCGGCGCAACCCGCGCGGGGCGATTTTCAGGCGCCGCACGTGCGCCGGTCGCGCCGTTATACGTTGCACGCCTCCGGCCGGTCGAGTACTCTTTCTATCAATAAACGGGACAATACGTCCCATAATATGGTGGGAGGCGGCAATTCCTGTACTCGCAGCACGGGGCATGAGCCGGGGCCGGGCATGTCCAAGATAGAGTTCGCCGGCGTCAGGAAGGTCTTCCAGGGCGACACGCCCAACCCGGTCGTCGCCATCGACAACATCGACCTGACCGTCCGCCAGGACGAGTTCGTGTCCATCGTCGGGCCGTCGGGCTGCGGCAAGTCCACGCTGCTCTACCTGCTGGGCGGGTTCCTCGACCTGTCCGGCGGCGAAATCCGGGTCGACGGCAGGGCGGTGACGGAGCCGGGTCCGGACCGCGGCATCGTGTTCCAGCACTTCGCCCTGTTCCCGTGGAAGACGGTGCTGGGCAATGTCGAGTACGGGCTGGCCGAGCAGGGGATGGGCAAGGCCGAGCGGCGCGAGATCGCGCAGGGCTATATCGACATGGTGAAGCTCGGCGGGTTCGAGGACACGTTTCCCAACCGGCTGTCCGGCGGCATGCAGCAGCGCGTGGCGCTGGCCCGCACGCTCGCCTGCGATCCCGACATCCTGCTGATGGACGAGCCCTTCGGCGCGCTGGACGCGCAGACCCGCCACATATTGCAGGAGGAGCTGCTGGAGATCTGGTCGCGCCGCAAGAAGACGGTGCTGTTCGTCACCCATGACGTGCGCGAGGCGGTGATCCTGGCGGAGCGCTGCGTGGTCGTCACCGCGCGGCCCGGCCGTGTGAAGACCGAGATCGACACCAGCTCCGGCAAGGCCGACGGCGCCGCGATCGAGAAGAAGGCGGAGGAGATCTGGGACGTGCTGCGCGAGGAGCTGGTAAGGACGTGAGGGGGATGCGCCCGCTCGCCGGCCTCGGCCGCACCGCGTTCTACTACACGCCGCTGCTCATCATCGGGCTGGCGTGGGAGGCGATGGCGCGGACGGGCATCCTGCCGCCCGACCTGGGCCCGTCGCCGATGCAGACCATCGCCGCGCTCAGGCTGCTCTATACCGACGGCGACCTCGTGATGCATGCCGGCATCTCGTTCTGGCGCGAATTCGCCGGCTTCGCCTCGAGCTGCGTCCTCGGCACCGCCGTCGGCGTCGGCATGGCGCGGGTGGACTGGGTGCGCACCGTGTTCCGCCCCATCGTCACCTTCCTGTACCCGATGCCGAAATCGGCGCTGATCCCGCTGCTGCTGCTGTGGTTCGGCATCGACCACATGTCGAAGATCGCGGCCGTCTTCCTCGGCTGCCTGCTGCCGGTGGTGACCAGCGCCTTCAACGGCGCGCGCGGGGTGGAGCCGCAGCTCATCTGGTCGGCGCGCAGCCTCGGCACCTCCAGCACGGCGATCCTGTGGAAGATCGTGCTGCCCGCCGCGCTGCCCGACATCCTGTCGGGCGTGCGCATCGCGCTGTCGGTGTCGTGGCTGCTGCTGGTCAGCGCCGAGCTGCTGATCTCGCGCTCCGGGCTCGGCTTCCTGATCAGCTATACCGGCGAGTCGGGCGACTACTCGTCGATGTTCGCGGCCATCCTCGTGGTGGTGAGCATCGGCTTCCTCGCCGACCGGCTGTTCCTGCACGTGATCCGCTGGGTGCTGCGCTACCGGGACTTCACCGGATGAGCGCGCCCGCGAAGGAAGGCCGCGTGCCGCGCTGGCTGGTCCGCTACGCCTCTCCCGTCGCGGTGCTGGCGGCGTGGGAGCTGTCGGTGCGGCTCGGGCTGGTGGACCCGTTCCTGCTGCCGGCGCTGAGCTCGGTGCTGCTCCGCGCGGCGGAGGAGATCGCGACCGGCGACGTGCTGTTCCATGCCTGGCTCACCATCTACCGCGCCATGGCCGGCTTTCTCGCCGCCACCGCGCTGGGGGTGACGATCGGCGTGCTGACGGCGCGCAACCGCTACTGCCGCTGGTTCTTCGAGCCGCTGGTCTCGGTCGGGTTCCCGATGCCCAAGATCGCCTTCATGGCCATCTTCATCCTGTGGTTCGGCATCGGCGACGCCTCCAAGATCGTGATGGTGACGCTGACCTGCATCTTCCCGATCATCAGCGCCACCTATCTCGGCTGCTCGCAGGTGGACCGTTACCTGGTCTGGTCGGCCCGCAACATGGGCACCTCGGAGCGGCGCGTGCTGTGGAAGGTGGTGCTGCCGGCCTCGCTGCCGCAGATCCTGAACGGGCTGCAGATCGCCTTTCCCAGCGCGCTGATCGTGACCGTGGTGACGGAGATGATCTCCTCCGGCGGCGGGCTCGGCGGCTACATGATCCTCGCCGCCCGGTTCGCGCTGTCGGAGAAGGTGTTCGTCGGCGTCGTCGTGATCGCCGTCGTCGGCTATGCGCTGCTCACCGTTTTCGGTCATGTCCGCCGGCACATTCTCGCCTGGCATGCGGAAAGCCAGATGGCGATATGAAAAACGGTACGATATGTCCCGTTTTCTTTATTGCCGCTGTCGCGGACGCCCGTATATAGTGCCGGAAAAGGCGCAATCGCCGCCCAGGGAGGACCCGACCATGAAGATCGAACGCGTCGCCGCCTATGGCGTGCTGCTGCCGCAGAAGGTGGTCTACACCACCGCCGTCATGTCTTACAGCGAGCTGCAGACGGTGGTGACCGAGGTCACGCTGGAAGGCGGCGCCACCGGGGTGGGCCAGGCCTCGATCAGCCGCGCGCCGTACTCCGCCTTCGGCGAGACGCTGGAAGGCGCGGTCAACGCCATCAACAACTATCTCGGCCCCGCCATACTCGGGCTCGAGGCCACGGCGATGGAGGTCGTGCACCGGCGGATGGAGGCGGCGCTCACCGCCAACCCGTTCGCCAAGACCTCGATCGACATCGCGCTGCACGACGCCGTCGGCCATGCGCTCGGCATCCCGGTCGCGGCGCTGCTCGGCGGGCCCATCGTCAAGGAGGTGCCGTTCCTCTACTCCATCGGCAACTTCCCGACCGACGAGCTGGTCGACAAGGCGGTGGAAGCGGTGGAGAACGGCTACACGCTGCTCAAGCTCCGCGTCGGCATCGACCAGAAGACCGACGTGCGCAACCTCGCCGCGGTGCGCGAGCGCCTCGGCGACGACATCCATATCGGCGTCGATTTCAACGCCGGGCTGCAGGAAGCGCACGGCCGGCCGGACAAGGCCATCGCCTGGGTCCGCGCGCTGGAGAGGTTCAACCTCGACACCATCGAGCAGCCGGTCGGGGCGTGGGACCTGGAAGGGCTCGCGCGGGTCACCGCCGCCATCGACACGCCGATCGTCGCCGACGAATCCATGTGGTCGCTGCACGACGCGCAGCGCATCATCTCGATGCACGCCGCCGACATCCTGAAGATCAAGCTGATCAAGACCCGGGGGCTGCACCAGGCGCGCAAGATCGCCAATCTGTGCGAATCCGCGGGCGTGCCGCTGGTGATCGGCCACGGCATCGCAGGCGTGGTGCAGAACGCGGCCGAGGCGCATTTCGCCGCTTCCGTGCCGGGCTGGAAGGCGCCGGGCGAGTTCAACGGCTTCCTGAAGATGAAGCAGGACATCGCCGCGCCGCTGACGGTCGTGGGCCACAACATCATCCTCACCGACGCGCCGGGGCTCGGCGTCGACTACCAGGTGTCGGAAGCGAAGTCGCTCAAGGTCGCGTAAGGCCGTCATGGCCCACCGCATCCTCGCCATCGACCACCGCTACGGCCAGCCGGCGCGGCTGGCGTTGATGGAGCGCTACCTGTCGCCTGGCTACGAGCTGGTCCTCGGCGACAGGCTGGAGGGCGAGGCGCTGCTGGCCGAGGCCGCGCGGGCGACGGCCATCGTCACCCAGTCGGCACCGCTGGACGCGGCGCTGATCGCCGCCGCGCCCAGGCTCAAGGTCGTCGGCTCGACGCGGACGGGCGTCGATTCCATCGACATCGCGGCGGCGACGAAGGCCGGCATCCCCGTGCTCTACACCCCCGGCTCGCTGCGCGCGGGGCCGGTGGCCGAGATCGCCTTCCTGCTGATCCTGATGGTGGCGCGCAAGGCGCGCGGCTGGGGCCGCACCCAGGTGTTCGACCTCGCCACCCAGCTCGACGAGAAGACGCTCGGCATCGTCGGGCTCGGCAATATCGGCCGGGCGGTGGCGCGCATCGGCGCCGCGTTCGGCATGAAGGTCGCCGCCTATACGCGGACCAAGGGCAAGTTCCGGCCCGACGGGTTCGCGGTGGAGGAGATGGACGCGCTGGACGACCTGCTGCGCCGGGCCGATTTCCTGGTGCTGACCCTGCCGCTGACCGACCGGACGCGCGGCATGATCGGTGCACGCGAGCTGGCGCTGATGAAGGAGACGGCGGTGCTGGTCAACGTTGCCCGCGGCGAGCACGTGGCGACGGACGACCTCGTGGCCGCGCTCAGGGCCGGACGGCCGGGCGGGGCGGCGATGGACGTGACCGACCCCGAGCCGCTGCCCGACGGCCATCCGCTGTGGGACATGCCGAACGTGCTGATCTCGCCCCATGTCGGCAGCTTCACCAGCGAGCTCCAGGACCGCTCCTTCGAACTGTTCTGCGACAATATCCGGCTGGCGGTGGAGGGCGGGAGGCCTTCCGCCGTGCTCAACCCGGAAATCTACGACTGAGTTCCCGCCGGGGCGGGACAGGCGTTCAACCAGGAGGGAGGAAGTCATGCGTACAGGATTCAGGAGGACGATGACGGCGCTCGCGGTTTCGGCCGGGCTCGTCGCGGCCGGTCCGGCGATGGCCGCGCCGCAGAAGCTGACGGTCAATTTCAGCGTCGTGCCGCCGCATCTCATTTCGGTCCTCTACATGAAGAAGGACCTGTTCCGTCACGCCGGCAAGAGCTACGAGCCAGACTTCATCAAGACCCGCGGCAGCGCGCTGGTGCTGACCGCGATGGCGGCGGGGGAAATCGATCTCGGCGTGCTGTCCACGGTCGCGTTCTCGTCGGGGCTGCTGAACGCGAAGCTGCCCCTGGTCGCCATCGCCGATCTGGTGCAGGACGGGCCCTGGTTCACCGCCAAGTTCGCGGTCAAGGAAGACAGCCCGATCAGGACGGTGAAGGACCTCAAGGGCAAGACGGTGGCGGTCAACGCCTTCGGCGGCGCGCTGGACGCCGCGGCGCGCTCCATCCTGCTGAAGAACGGGCTGACGCCGGGCAAGGACGTCACCCTGATCGAGGGCCGCTTTCCGGCGCATGAATCGATGCTCCGCTCCGGCAAGGTGGACGTCGGCACCTTCATCGCCGCGTTCTGGGACCGCGCGAACAAGAAGGGGGGCCTGCGCACCCTGTTCACCAGCAAGGACGCGATCGGCAATTCGCAGTTCCTGTTCTGGGTGGTGAAGAAGGACTTCCTGGAGAAGAACCGCGCCGTGCTGACCGATTTCTTCGAGGATTACATCCGCGCCCAGCGCTGGCTCCTCGACCCGAAGAACCGCACCGAAGCCGTCGCCATGATCGCGAAGCACGAGAAGAAGCCGGTGGCGGACTTCGAATGGGCGATCAAGGAGGAGACCGGGTATTACCGCGGCGCGGACCTGAAATTCGACCGCAAGGCGTTCGAGGACACGTCGAAGGTGCTCCACAAGCTCGGCTTCATCAAGGCGCCGCTCGACGCCGCCGAGACGATCGACGAATCCGTCATCGACGCCGCCGCCGCGCGGCTGAAGAAATAGGCGAACAGACCGGGGAGGAGAGCCGGCCCGCCCCGCAAGGGGCGGGCCGGTTCCGTTCGGGCATATGCCCGCGGACCTATCCGGCCCGGCGGTCGAAGACGATGTTGCGGCTCCGGCCCGCGTGAAGCTCCTCGTTGCGGCGAAACCCCAGCGGCAGGAGGGCCGCCGATATGGCCTGTTCGGCCTGCTCCGTCTCGGCCTCGACGAGCACGGAGTCGACGCCGGAGAGGGTTTCCGTCATGCCGCGGAGGACCGCCAGCTCGGGCCCGTCGACATCGATCTTGAGGTAGCGCGGCCGCGGGACGTCGAACGTCCGCACGAGGTCGTCGGCGGAGAAGACGGGAATCGACTGGCGGAACGCGCGCCCGTCCGCCTCTCCGATCCGGTGCATGGAATGGCCGGCGTCGGAGCATGCCATCCACAGGCTGTCGAGATGGGTCCGGTCGCCAAGGGCCATGCAGTAGATGGAGATCCGGTCGCTGGCGCCGTTGATCTCGACGTTCTTCGCCAGCGCAGCAAAGGAGGCGGCGCTGGGCTCGAACGCGACGACGCCGCATCCGCGCGTGCAGGCCGCGTAGAGGCTGTAGAGCCCGACATTTGCCCCGACGTCCCAGAGCATGCCGGGCTCCAGACCGTCGAGCCACGCGACCGTCTCCGGCTCGCCGCGGCCCAGCGTCAGCACGTCGTGAAGCGACCGGGCGGTCGTCGCCTGGAAAAGAAGCGTATGGCCGTTATGGCCGACCGCGACCTGCTGGGCCATCTGCTGGCAGACCAGCGCGCGGGTGATCCGCCGCCGATACGGCTTCATGACCGAGGTCGAGAGACGCGCGACGGCAGCGATGGCGCGGGCGACGGTATGGCTCATGGGCGTTATCCGCAACTGCCGACGGTGCGTTCTCCGGCGGGCGCGATCCTAGAGCATGACGGTTCCGAATAGAACTGCCCGCGTTGCGCATCGGCGCGGCGACTCCGGTTTGGCGTTGCGGCGGCGTCTGTCATAATCGGTCAGAGCCGTCCGGGCGATGCTCCCGGCTCCGGTGACTGAACGGTCAACCCTTATCGAGGCTTCACGATGCCTGACACGACGACAGCCGCGCCCGATCTCCCGCCGGTCGAGCCGCCCGCGCCCGCTGCGCTCACGCCGGAGCAGCTCGCCCTCAAGCGGCGTTTCCCGACCGCGCTGGACATGCGCGCCCGGGCGCGCAAGCGGCTGCCCGGCTTTGCCTTCGAGTACGTGGACGGCGGGGCGGGGGGCGCCGACAACGGCATCGCGCGCAACTGGGGCGCGTTCGACGCCATCGAGATGATGCCGCGCTACGGCAACGTCGTCCGGCCGCCGCCGACGGATGTGACGCTGTTCGGCCGCACCTACGCCGCGCCCATCGGCGTCGCGCCCATCGGCGGGCCCAGCACCGGCTTTCCCGGGGCGGAAACCTATTTCGCGAAGGCCGCGCAGGAGGCGCGGGTGCCCTACACGCTGGGCGTCCTTTCCGCCATCACGATGGAGCGCGCGGCGGAGCTCGCCCCCGATGTGCTGTGGCTGCAGCTCTATCGTTTCTCCAGGAACGAGCACCGCATCGGCATGGACCTCGTGCGCCGGGCCGAGGCCTGCGGCGTGCGCGCGCTGGTCCTCACCTGGGACACCCCGGTGCGCACGACGCGCACGCGCGAGGTGAAGGCGGGCATCACCAACCCGTTCCGCCTGACCATGCGGCTGAAGCTCGACGCGCTGTCGTCGCCGCCCTGGATGCTCTCGATGATGCGCAACGGCATCCCGAAATACGTCAACATCAAGCCCTATATGGACGGCGATCCCGACGCGGAGCAGGCGGCGGCCTTCATGCGGCGCGAACAGGGCGGCGCCTTCACCTGGGACGAGATCGCGCGCTACCGCGACGCGTGGAAGGGCCCGCTGATCCTGAAGGGGGTGCTGCACCCGGCGGACGCCGAACGGCTCGTTTCCCTCGGCCTCGACGGGATCTTC
>WHUE01000107.1 GCA_009377375.1 Alphaproteobacteria bacterium
GGCATCAAGGAGCTGTGGGAGGTTCCCGCGCGGAACCACCACCAGGGGAGGGTGGTCCACACCATCGGCTGGCCGCTCGACTCCGGCACCTATGGCGGATCGTTCCTCTATCATCTGGACAACAACCAGGTGGCGGTCGGCTTCGTCATCGGGCTCGATTACGCCAACCCGCACCTGTCGCCGTTCGACGAGTTCCAGCGGTTCAAGACCCATCCCGCCATCCGCCCCACCCTCGAGGGGGGGCGGCGCGTCTCCTATGGCGCGCGCGCGCTGAACGAGGGCGGGTTCCAGTCGATCCCGAAGCTGGTCATGCCCGGCGCGGCGCTGATCGGCTGCACGGCGGGTTTCCTCAACGTGCCGAAAATCAAGGGCACGCACACCGCGATGAAGACCGGCATGATCGCCGCCGAATCCGTTTACAGCGCCATGGTCACCGGGGGCGGGCCGCTGCTGGAGTCCTATCCCGAGGAGCTGCGGAAGAGCTGGGTGTGGGACGAGCTCTATCGCGTGCGCAACATCCGCCCGGCCTTTCGCAAGGGGATGTGGGCCGGGCTCGCCTACGCCGCGCTCGACACCTATATACTGCGCGGCAAGGCGCCGTGGACCTTCCGCCACCATCCGGATCACGAACAGCTCCTGCCCGCCGACAGGGCGCCGCGCATCGAGTATCCGAAGCCGGACGGCGAGATCAGCTTCGACAAGCTGTCCTCGGTCTTCATCTCCTCCACCAACCACGAGGAAGACCAGCCGGTTCACCTGCAGCTCAAGGATCCGTCGGTCGCGACGGCACTCAACCTCGCGAAATACGACGGGCCGGAACAGCGTTACTGTCCCGCGGGCGTCTACGAGTTCGTGGAGGACGGCGGCGAGAAACGGTTGCAGATCAACGCGCAGAACTGCGTTCACTGCAAGACCTGCGACATCAAGGACCCGGCCCAGAACATCAACTGGGTGGTGCCCGAAGGCGGGGGTGGGCCGAACTATCCCAACATGTGAGGCGGGACCGGCGTCGGGTGATCGCGACCGCGATCGGGTTGCAGGACTCGCGCGGACGCATCATCTGGTCTAATATTCAGGTCCTTAGATCCGGCCCGATCGGCCATTACCCGTCACATTTGCCGCGACAGAGACGGCGGTGAAGTCGGGCTGGCGTCGGATGAGCTGGCAGATACAACGATGGACGATACCAGGATGTCACGGAGTGTGGATCGTGCGGTCGGAGCACGCGCATTTCTGCGCGCCTCGGTTTGGGTTCTGCTGCCGGCCGCGCTGGCGGCGACCGGCTGCGCCGGCGAGACCGAGCGGTCCGCGCCGGCGGGCGCGGCGGCGCGCATGGCCGCCGCCGACCAGAACGGCGGATCCGGCAGCGGCGGGGGCCGGCTGATGATCGTGTCGGCGGCGGGCAGCTACCTCGCCGGCAGCTTCGCGCAGCGGAATCGCGATTACGGCTCGGCGGCGGATTATTTCAGCAGCGTGCTTTCGGCCGACGCGGAGAACCGGAGCATCCGCCGGAGCGCGTACCTCTCCCTGGTCGCCGGCGGACGCATGGAAGAGGCGCTGGAGATCGCGCGGGCCGTCGTCGCCGAGAACCCGGGCGCGGTGATCGCCAGCCTGAGCCTGGTGATCGACGACGTGCGCAGGAAGCAGTACGAGGCCGCGTCCATGCGGCTCGAGGCAATGCCGCGGCGGGGGCTGAACACTTTCACCGTGCCGCTGCTGCTGGCCTGGTCGAAGGCCGGTGAGAAGAAGTACGACGAGGCCCTCGCCACGCTCGCCAAGATTGCCGAGATTCCGAATTTCGCCGCCCTCGCCGTCATGCATCAGGGGCTGATCAACGACATCGCCGGGCGCAAGGACGCGGCCGAGGCCGCATACCGCCAGGCGCTCGGCGACCGGCCGACGCTGCGCGTGGTGGAGGCGCTGGGCGCCTTTCTGGAACGACAGGGGCGGGGGCAGGAAGCTGAGGAGATCTACAAGGGCTATCTCGCCGAAAATCCGGAATCGGGCGCGCTGGACGAAGCGTTCGAAAGGCGCCAGGGCACAGGCGCGGCCAAGCTTCCGCCGCGCGCGGTGGTCGACCCCGTCGAAGGCATGGCGGAGGTTTTCTACAATCTCGCGGGCACGCTGGCGCAGGGGCGGTCTTCGGATCCCGCACTGATTTACGGCCGGTTCGCGCTCTACCTGAACCCCGACTTTCCGATCGGGCAGCTTCTCGTCGGCGGCGTACTCGAATCGGTCGACCGCGCCGCCGATGCGATTGCGGTGTACGACAAGGTCGATCCCAAATCGCCCCTGTCCTGGGCGGCGCGGCTGCGCAAGGCCGGCGCCCTGCATGGGCTGGAGCGCACCGATGAGGCCATCGCGCTGCTGCGCAGCATGGCGGACGAACGCTCCGACGATCCGGATGCGCCGATCCGCCTGGGCGACACGCTGCGCGCCAAGGAGCGTTTCGACGAGGCGGTGGAGGCATACAGCAGCGCGGTGCGGCGCATCGGCACGCTGGAGAAACGCCACTGGTCCGTGCTTTACGCGCGCGGCATCGCGTATGAGCGGACCAAGCGCTGGCCGCTGGCGGAAAAGGATTTCCTTCGGGCGCTGGAGCTCACGCCCGAACAGCCCTACGTGCTCAACTATCTCGGCTACAGCTGGGTGGACCAGGGGCTGCATCTGGAACGCGCGCAGCGCATGATCGAACGCGCGGTCGCGCTGCGCCCGAACGACGGCTACATCGTCGACAGCCTCGGCTGGGTTCTGTACCGGCTCGGCAAATACCAGGGCGCGGCCGAGCAGCTCGAGCGCGCGGTGACGCTGCGGCCGGAGGACGCGACGATCAACGATCACCTCGGCGACGCCTACTGGCGCGTCGGCCGATACACGGAGGCGCAGTTCCAGTGGAAGCGCGCGCTGTCGCTGGACCCCGACAAGGAGCTGATCCCGGAAATCCAGCGCAAGCTGCGGTCCGGCCTCCTGGCGAAGAACCCGGCCGATCGGCCCGGCTGATGTCCCGAGCGCAGGCGGGCGCCGCTTCCCTCGGGATCAAGGCGCCGGCAAAGCTGAATCTCTTCCTGCACGTGCTGGGCCGGCGCGATGACGGCTATCACATCCTCGACAGCCTGATCGCCTTCACCGAGGCCGGCGACGATCTGGTCGTCCGCCCTGCCGGGGCGCTTTCGCTTTCCTGCGACGGGGCGTTTGCCGCCGCGCTTGGCGGCGTCCGCGACGACAACCTCGTGTTGCGGGCCGCCCGGGCGCTGGCGGACGCGGCCGGCGTCGCCGCGACGGAGGGGGCGGCGATGGCGCTGACCAAGACCCTGCCGGTGGCGTCCGGCATCGGCGGCGGCTCGTCGGATGCCGCCGCGGCGCTCGTCGCGCTGCGGGTTCTGTGGCGGGCGGAAATCGGCGACGATCGGCTGGCCGGGCTCGCGCTCGCGCTCGGCGCGGACGTGCCGGTCTGCCTCGCCGGCGTGCCCAGCCGCGTCGGCGGCATCGGCGAACGCCTGTGTCCGGCACCGGCGCTTCCGTCCTGCGGTGTGCTTCTGGTCAATCCCGGTGTGCCGCTGCCGACCGCCGAGGTCTTCCGCCGTTGCCGGCCTGCGGGCGGAGAGGCTTCGGCGCCGCTTCCCGCCTTCGGCAGTGCCGCGCTGCTCGCAACGGCGCTGGCGGATCGCCGCAACGATCTGGAGGCGCCGGCGCTGGCGGTGGCGCCGGCGATCGGAGACGTGCTAGCGGCGCTGCGCGCCCAGCCGGGTTGTCTGCTGGCCCGCCTGTCAGGCAGCGGCGCAACGTGTTTCGGATTGTTCGAGCAAGACGCCGCGGCGGCAACGGCGGCGCAGCGCATCGGCTATACGAATCCCGGATGGTGGGTGTGTGCGACGCGATTCCGCGGCGCGCGCGCCGAACCGGCGCCGGTCTGAACGGCGCTACCGCCCGGTGGACGGGGCGGCGGCGGGGCCGGTCTCCATCCCCTCCACCACCTGACGCAGATCCTGCAGCAATGCCTCGGTCGGCTTGCCGTCGACGGCGAGGCCGGCGAACTGCTGGTACAGCCGGATCGCTTCTATGGTGCGCGCGCCGGCGATGCCGTCCGCCGTGCCGGGCTCGAAGCTGAGCTGGCGCAGCAGGCGCTGCACCTCGGCAATGCCCTTGCGGCCGAGCGGCTTGCTCGGCGCCGCGGCCGGCATTTCCGTCACGGGCGGCGCGGCGACCGGCGCGGCCGCTGCGGGCGCGGCGTCCGCCGGCAGGCCGGCGAGCGCCTTCAGCCGTGCGGCGGCGCGCTCGCTCCCCCCCGAAGCGGCCTTGCGGTAGTGCTCTTCCGCGCGGGCCCGGTCCTGTTTTACCCCGAGCCCGTTCTCGTGCAGCAGGCCCAGGCTGTAGGTCGATTCGACGACGCCGCCCTCGGCGGCCTTGGTGAACCAGTTTCGCGCCTGATCGTAGCTGCGCGGCGTGCCGATGCCTTCGGCATAGAGCGTGCCGAGATTGTGCTGAGCGCGGACATGACCCTGTTCGGCCGCGCTCTGGTACCAGAAGAAGGCCAGCGCCGGGTTGCGGTCGATGCCGCGGCCCTGCTCGTAGACGACGCCGAGATTGTACTGGGCCGGCGCGTAGCCGCGCAGCGCGGCGCGTTCGAACCATTCGACAGCGCTCTTGTCGTCCCGCGGCACATCCTCGCCGCGGGCGAAGAGCACACCGAGATCGTACTGTGCCCTCGCGTCGCCTCCGCGCGCAGCCTCCGTCACAGCCCGCATGCGTGCCGGCGGGTCCGTCGCCGCGCCGTCGCCCGGCGTGCCGACGGGTGGGGTTGCGGGCGCGGGCACCGTCTCCGGGGCGGTCGGCGCCTCGGCCTTCTGCTGGGGCGGGGCGGGCGGCGCGCCCATCCGGTCGATCAGCCAGATGCCCCCGCCGGCCAGGGCTGCGACGACCAGCGCGCCGACGGCCAGCCTGGCAAGGCGCGGCCGTCTGCTCCGCCCGCGGGACGCTCGCCGCCGGGGTGCCGCCATCGGGCCAGCCGGGCGGGGACGATGTCCGGTGCGTTGCCCGTCGTCGCGCGGCGCCGCCGGCGCAGCGGCGGCCACGCGGTCGAGTGCGGGCGGGGCCGACGGTTCGGACGCTCCCGCAGGCGTCGGCATGGGAGGGGCAGGTCGCGGCTCGACTCGGGCCAGCAGGGACGGCTGCGGCGGCGCCACCGGGTCCGGTTCAGTAGTGCCCGCCGCGCCGGCGGCCTGGAGGATGGCGCGGTCGATCCATGCCCCGATCGGCATTTCGGCGGCGTCGGCGGCGTCGCGGGCGATCTGCCGCGCGTCCTCGTCAACGCCCTTCACACTCCAGGGTGCCTGTCTCGCCATGCAATGCCGGTCCGCCCAACGCTGTTGCGCCGATCATACTACCGCGCTCATCGATTGCGAACCCGAATCGCTGTGCAATCCGTCACTTACAGGGCGGCGGCCGGTGCGATCCGCCCCGGTATTACTGTATGGCCATGGGCAATGCGACCCCGACGGAAGCCGAAGGAAGGGGAGGTTTTCCGGGAAGGGCGGGTGCGCCCGGCGCGGCGCTACCGGCGCGAATTGAAGAGGCCGAGCAGGCCGGGCTTCCTGGCCTGTTGCCGGCCGTCCTCGACCTTCTGCAACCGCTCGGACAGCCGCACCATGGCGCGTTCCACCGGGGCGGTGGAAACGCCCGTGCTCGCCTTCACCTCGTCGATCTGCTGCGACAGGTGATCGACCTGCTCCGCCAGCGGCGCTATGGCGGCGGTGGTTTTCATCTCCGCCGACTCGACCCGGGTCGACAGCTTCTGGATGCTCTCGAAGATCGCCTGCATGGTCGGGGCGGGCGCGGCGTAGCCGCCGGGGGGCGGCTGCTCATATCCCTGCTGTGGACCGGATTGCGGCGGCGGGGGCGCCGCCTCGGAATATTGTGCATGCGCGCCGCGGCCGCCGTTGCGCAGCTGTTCGGAGGCGGCAACGCGGATGGTATGGTTCAGCCACTGGCCGACGGTCAGCCCGGCTTTGCGGGCGGCGATCTTGGCGGCTTCGCGCGCTTCGGGGTCTACGCCCTTCACGCTCCAGGGAGATGTCGTTGCCATACTGTGCTCTTGCGCCGGACGACCGTGCCGTTCCACGTCAGCCGTCAAGAACCCTACTACGCCATACCCAGCGGAGTTCAATCACAGCTCCAAGAATAACAAAAACCATAAGATCGGCGGCTTTTCAAGTAATAGAACTATGATCGCGCGGTCGTCCCAAAGCCATATCAGGGCATATGGCAGGCAGGCGCAAGAAAACCGGGATTAAACGGGATATCGTCGTTCGACCATTTCCGCACAGGGCACTACCCTTTGCGGTGGACAGCTCAGGACGAGCCGCCGCTGTGGCGCGACATGGCCCGTTCGATCGAACTCAACCGCGGCTCGGCGGGCGGTGCGGGTTGGGGCGAGGCACCAGCGGCGGCCTGCACGCGTTCCGCCAGCGCGATCTCGCGGATGATCCGGCTCAGCCATTCGCCCATCGGCACGCCCTCGCCGGCGGCCGCGGCCTTCGCGGCTTCGCGCGCCGGCGCGCTCACGCCTTTCAGACTCCATGGCATCGGCTTGTTCGCCATAGCACTGTCCCGAATATCGTTTACTGGCGGCAGTATATCCCCGTCGCGGCGTCGGATACAGCGTTACCCGCCGTATTGCGGCGGCGCGGCCGAACGCCTATCTTCGCCCGGCGCGACCGGATTGGGGCGTGGCCAAGCGGTTAAGGCAACGGGTTTTGATCCCGTGATCCCTGGTTCGAATCCAGGCGCCCCAGCCATTCTCGACCGTGCCTGCCCGGGCCGGTCGCCGCGAACGGAACAGCAGCGCCGCCATGACCAACACGCTCGATGCCCGCGGTCTCAAATGCCCCCTGCCGGTGCTGCGCGCCCGCAAGGCGCTGCGCGATGTGGCCGCCGGCGAGGCGCTGGAGGTCCTGGCGACGGACCCCGCCGCGCCGAAGGATTTCCGCCTGTTCTGCGAACAGACGGGCCACGGCTTCGAAGGCAGCGCCGAGTCCGGCGACGGCTACGCCATCACGATCCGGAAGAAGGCCTGAGTCCCTTCGGCACCACGCGGCGCTCGGCGAGCTCGAACGCGCCCTGGACGAGCAGGGCGAGCAGCGCCGCCGGCACGGCGCCTTCGAGGATGAGCCCCAGATTGTCCAGCCGGATGCCGGTCAGGATCGGCTGCCCGTACCCGCCGGCGCCGATCAGCGCGCCCAGCGTTGCCGTGCCGACATTGATAACGGCCGAGGTCTTGATCCCGGCGAGGATCGACGGTGCCGCCAGCGGCAGCTCGACCAGCCTCAGCCGCGCCCCGCGCGGGAGGCCGAGCGCGCGGGCGGATTCGCGCAGCGCCGGCGCGATGCCGACGAGCCCGGCGTGGGTGTTGCGGACGATCGGCAGCAGCGAATAGAGGAACAGCGCCGCGACGGCCGGCGGCCCGCCGATGCCCAGCAGCGGGATCATGAACACCAGCAGCGCCAGCGACGGCACCGTCTGGATGACCCCCGTCACGGCGAGCACCGCCTGGCCCGGCCGCGGACGGCGCGCGGCGAACACGCCCAGCGGAATCGCGACGGCGATGGCGGCACCGAGCGAGATCGCGACCAGCACCAGGTGGTCGGCGGTGGTGCGCGCCAGGCGGTCGAGCCGCGTCTCGGCGCCGCCCCCGGCTGCGATTCCGAAGATCCTCCCGGCGAAGGCGGCGGCCACCTGCTCCTCGGGCCTGCCGTCCAGCTTCACCGCGGCGTTCATCGCGGCCATGGCGGCGGCGTCGATGCGGCCCTCCAGCCGCTTCAGCGCCGCCACCGCGCGCGGCTCCAGGTCGGCGCGGTAGAGCATCACCGCGTCGTAGCGGGGGAAGTGCCCGCGGTCGTCCTCCAGCAGAACGAGGTCGTAATAGGCGATCTCGGCGTCGGTGGTGTAGACGTCGATGACGTCGATGTCCCCGGCCGCCAGCGCCCGGTAGGCCAGGTCGTGGTCGAGGCCGCGCGCCCGGTCCCGGGACAGCGCGTAGGCCCGGCGCAGCGCCGGCCATCCGTCGACGCGATCCATGAACTCGTTGCTGAAGCCGAAGCGGAGCTCCGGATGGCCGGCGAGGTCGGAGACGCTGCGCAGTCCGAGCCGCGCGGCGGTGCCCTTCATGACCCCCAGCGCATAGCTGTTGTTGAAGCCGAGCGGCGCGGTGGCCGCCACCCCCGCCGCCGCCAGCGCCGCCCGCATCTCCGCGTCGGTCCCGACGTCGCGCCCGGCGAGAATTTCGCGCCTTACGGTGCCGGTGTAATCCGGATAGGCCGCGATCTCGCCGGTCAGCAACGCCTGCCACAGCACCCGCGTGCCGCCCAGCGCGCGCCGGTGCGCCGCGTCGAGTCCGGCGTCGCGCAGGAGCTGCGCGGCGAGTCCGCCCAGGATCACGGATTCGGTGAAGGTCTTGGAGCCGACGGCGACCGGCGCCGCGCCGGCCGGCGCGGCCGTCAGCGTCATGGCCAGGGCGCAGGCGGCGAGCAGGCGCCTCACGGCCCGGTCCCGGCCTCGCCCGGCAGCGTCCGCCGCGCAGCGACGAAGCGGCGGACGAACGCGTCGGCGGGGTCCTCGATCAGCGCGCGGGGCGGGCCCTGCTGGACCAGCCGGCCGTCGCGCATCAGCACGATCTCCTCGCCGAGGAAACAGGCTTCGGCGATGTCGTGGGTGACGAGCACCACAGTCTTGCCGAGCCGGGCGAAGATCGCCTTCAGCTCGTCCTGCAGCTCGAACCGGATGATCGGGTCCAGCGCGCCCAGCGGCTCGTCCAGCAGCAGCGCGTCGGGATCGAGCATCAGCGCCCGCATCAGCCCGACGCGCTGGCGCTGTCCGCCGGAAAGCTGCGCCGGGTAGCGCGAGAGCGTGTCCTCGGGGAGTTGCACAAGCGCGGCAAGCTCGCCCGCGCGTGCGCCGATGCGCGCCGCATCCCATCCCAGCCAGCGCGCCATCAGCGCCACGTTGCCCGCCGCCGTCAGATGCGGAAACAGCCCGCCCTCCTGGATGACATAGCCCATGCGGCGGCGCAGGCCCGGCGCGGTCCCGGGCGTTACCGCCTCGCCGTCGAAGGCGACGGCGCCAGTATCCGGCGGCTCCAGCCCGTTCATCAGCCGCAGAAGCGTCGATTTGCCGCAACCGCTGGGGCCGATCAGCACGGTCGTGCGGCCGCGGGCCACCGTCAGCGTCACGCCGGAAACGGCGGACACCGGGCCATAGGAACGGGAGACGGCGGCAAGCTCGAACATCGTTCCTCCATGGAACCGGATCGGAAGGGGGCGCACAAGCCCGACCCCCAGCATTTCCCTTGTATCGGGCGGCGGGGATCGCTATCTAAAGCCCGCGCAGGAGGGGACACGGACTCAGCCGACTCGCCGATTCGGGATCGCAGGGTTAGCATCCGGTCTCGGCGGACGGGTCGCCTCCCAGCTTTCGGAGCATGGAATTGGACACCTATCTCAGCACCGAGACCGAAATTCCCTGGCGCCGCGCCGTCCTCTCCGTAGACCAGTTTTCCCGAAGCGACATCGCCGAGCTTTTCATGCTCGCCGACACGCTCGCCGCCATGCCGCAGAAGCCGCTGGCGGGCCGCACGCTGGCGAACCTGTTCTACGAGGCGTCGACGCGTACATCGTCCAGCTTCTTCGCCGCGATGACACGGCTCGGCGGCACCGTCATCCCCATCAACGAAGTGCACTACTCCTCCGTCAGCAAGGGCGAGACGCTGGAGGACACGGTGCGCACGCTGGAATGCTACACCGACGCCATCGTGCTGCGGCACTACGACAACGACGCCGCCGAGCGGGCCGTGCGCGTCTGCGAGGTGCCGATCATCAACGCCGGCAACGGCACCGGCGAGCACCCGACCCAGGCGCTGCTCGATCTCTACACCATCGCCAAGGAGCGCCGGACCATCGACGGGCTGACCGTCACCATGATGGGCGACCTGAAGCATGGGCGCACGGTGCACAGCCTGACCAAGCTGCTGCGCATGTACGACGCCAGGCTCCGCTTCGTCAGCCCGCCGGAACTGCGCATGCCGGCGGAATACCTGCGCGACGGGGACGAGCAGTACGACGACCTCGATGCGGTGATCGAGGACTCGGACGTGCTCTACGTCACCCGCGTCCAGCGTGAGCGCATGCAGGGCGGCGACAAGGCGCCGGCCTTCGATTTCGACTACGCGCTGACCCGGGACGACATGGACCGCGCCCGCGACGACATGGTGCTGATGCACCCGCTGCCGCGCGTGGGTGAGATTCCGACGGAGCTGGATTCCGATCCGCGCTCGGCCTATTTCCGCCAGATGAAATACGGGCTCTATGTCCGCATGGGAATCCTGGCGGCGGTGCTCGGCTCGATATAGAGCCGCGCCAGGGCGCATGAGGCTTTCCACGACGATCGAAGGCGAGGGCGAGCCCTTCGCCATCCTGCACGGGCTGTTCGGCTCGGGGCGCAACTGGGCGACGGCGGCGAAGCGTCTCGCCGCGCGCTGGTTCACGCTCGCGCTCGACCTGCGCAACCACGGGGCGTCTCCCTGGGCGGACGGGATGGGCTATCCCGAGATGGCGGCCGATGTCTGGGAGACGCTGGAAGGCGAGGACGCAGGCTCGGCGCCCGTCATCCTCGGTCACTCGATGGGCGGCAAGACGGCGATGGCGGCGGCGCTGATGCGGCCCGGCGACGTGCGCGCGCTGATCGTGGTGGACATCGCGCCCGTCGCCTACGGCCACAGCAACGCCGAATATATCGATGCGATGCGGGCGGTCGATCTGGGCGCCGTCTCCCGCCGGGCGGACGCGGACGCGGCGCTCTCCGCCGCCGTGCCGGAGGCCGGGCTGCGCGGCTTCCTGCTGCAGAACCTGGCGTTCGAGGACGGCGCCGCGCGCTGGCGCCTCAACCTGGATGCCATCGAGGCCGGGATGGAATCGCTGATGGCGTTTCCGTACGAGCAGGGGACGGCGCGCTTCGACGGTCCCGCGCTCTTCATCGGCGGCAGCCGGTCGGACTATCTGCGCCCGGAACACCAGGGCGCGATAAAGGCGTTCTTTCCGGCGGCGCGGATCGAGACCATCGAGGGCGCCGGCCACTGGGTGCATGCCGAGGCCCCGGCGGCGTTCATGGCGGCGGTGGAGGGATTCCTCGCGGAGATCTAGTCACATGAATCTAAAGTTCGTTGCATAAGGTCTGTTGGGTTTTCTGGCAGAAGCGCTTGACGGAGGCGAGGATTTCGTCAGCGGACTTGGTCCATTTGAAGGGCTTTGGGTTTGCGTTGTGCTGGTCGATGAAGGCGCGGATATCGGCCTCGAGCTGGCCGACTGAACGGTGGACGCCGCGCTGGATCTGCTTCCGGGTGAGTTCGGCGAACCATCGTTCGACCTGATTGATCCATGACGCCGAGGTCGGGGTGAAGTGAACGTGATAGTGCGGGCGTCGCGCGAGCCACGCCTTGATTTTGGGCGTTTTGTGGGTGGCGTAATTGTCCATGACGATATGGACGTCGAGCCCTTCGGCGACATGCGCGTCAATCTCCTTGAGGAAGTCGAGAAACTCACTCGCCCGGTGCC
>WHUE01000108.1 GCA_009377375.1 Alphaproteobacteria bacterium
GCTATCCCGTCACACGGCTGATCGCCATCTTCTTCAGCGCCTGGAACGACTTCGGAAAGCGCGTTTCCACCTGCATCAGAAACCGGTTGAGCGGCCGGTTGAGGTCCTTCGCCATGTGCACCGGCATGCCGCAGATGCGCTGGAGGCTGAGCCGCTGCACGCGCGACTGGAACTGCAGCAGCCGCGACGATTCCGGGATGAAATGTGCGGTGACGGAGCGGCGCGAGCATTCCGGCCGCGTCGTCGGCAAGCTTCCGTGTATGGACCGCGACGACCAGAACAGCACGTCGCCCCGGCGCAGCGCCGGCGCCCGGCATTCCAGCTCACGCAGGCAGATCATGTCGACCACAAGGTCCTTGTAGCGGTCGTGATGATAGGCGATGCCGATCTCGCCCGAATGGCGCTGGATCGTGAGCCGGTGGCTGCCCGGATAGATGAAGAACCGGCCGGCGCCGGCATCGATGTCCTCCAGCGCGATCCAGGCGCCGACCATGCTGCCCGGGCGCTCGCCGTCGAGATAGTAGGTGTCCTGGTGCGCCCAGGTGACGGGGTTGCCCTCGAAGAACATCGACTGGACCAGCGTGGGATTTTCGCCGATCAACTGACGGACCGCCGCCTGCAGCGCGGGCAGGGTCATGAGGGTGAGCCCCGCCGCGCGGAAGTTGGCGAAGCAGCGCTGGTCCAGGCTCTGGATGTTGAGGATCGGGTTCATCATGTGCCCCCCCTGGCTGAAGACGTGGCGCTCCGGGTTGGCGGTGGTCTGGCGGTAGATGTAGCCGGTGGACGGCTTGACCTCGACGTCGAACCACCCGCCGACGGCGGCGCAGTGATCCGCGGGGATCAGGTTGCGCAGGACGACATATCCGTTCTCCCGGTAGTAGCTCGCGAAGGCCTGACCGTCCTCCGCGGAAAAATAGGGAGAGTCGCACTCCACGTTGAGCGGTACGCGGAAATCGCGTCCGGTCTGGTCCTTCACTAAGATCGCGCCGGCGTCCGACGCAACAGGGATGGCGTCCGCGAAAGCAAACGGTCTATTCATGGCTTTATCTCGCTCACAGGGTATCGCCGCGGCCGGCCCCGCGGGCCGCCGCACGCCGAACCCCATGCAGGGAGGTTCTGAGTTCTTTCTGGATCCCCCATGCGCGCGGTCGGCGCAGGAAAAAGCTACGCCGAGGGAATAACCTTGCGCCCGTGATCAGTTTGTGGCCGGCGGAATGTTTTCAGTCTTCGCCGATGCGCAGCGCCTCGATGAACGCGGACTGGGGAATTTCCACGCTGCCGAACTGGCGCATGCGCTTCTTGCCTTCCTTCTGCTTGTCCAGCAGCTTGCGCTTGCGGGACACGTCGCCACCGTAGCACTTGGCGGTCACGTCCTTGCGCATTGCGCTGATGGTCTCGCGCGCGATGACCTTGCCGCCGATGGCGGCCTGCAGCGGAATCTTGAAAAGCTGGCGCGGGATCAGGTCCTTGAGCCGGGCGCAGATGGCGCGGCCGCGATGCTCCGCCTGGCTGCGATGGACGATCATCGACAGCGCGTCCACCGGCTCGGCGTTGACCAGGATGGACACCTTGACCAGGTCGCCCGTCGTATAGCCCTCGAGGTGATAGTCGAAGCTGGCATAGCCGCGGCTGACCGATTTCAGCCGGTCGTAGAAATCGAACACGACCTCGTTCAGCGGCAGCCTGTAGACCGCCATCGCCCGGCCGCCGACATAGGTCAGCTCGATCTGCTCGCCCCGGCGCTCCTGGCACAGCGACAGCACGGCGCCGAGGAATTCGTCGGGCACCAGGATATTCGCCTTGATCCACGGCTCCTCGATGGAGGAAATGCGCACGGAATCCGGCCAGTCGGCGGGGTTGTGGATATGCCGCACCTCGCCGTCCGTCATGTGCACGCGGTAGACGACGGACGGCGCCGTGGTCAGCAGGTCGAGGTCGAACTCGCGCGAAAGCCGTTCCTGCACGATCTCCAGATGCAGCAGCCCGAGGAAGCCGCAGCGGAAGCCGAACCCCAGCGCCGCCGAGGTCTCCGGCTCGTACTGGAACGAGGAATCGTTGAGCCGCAGCTTGGCGAGGCTTTCGCGCAGCTCCGGGTAGTCGTTGGCGTCCACCGGAAACAGCCCGCAGAACACCACCGGCACGCTGGGCTTGAACCCCGGCAGCGGCGCGGCGCAGGGCCGGCGGTCGTCGGCGATGGTGTCGCCGACATTGGTTTCGGCCACATGCTTGATCGACGCGGTGATGAAGCCCACCTCGCCGGGGGTCAGCGCGTCCACCACCGTGCGCTTGGGCGTGAACACGCCGACCGAATCCACCTGGTGCACCGCGCCGGTGGACAGCATCCGGACCTTCATCCCCTTCTTCAGCACGCCGTCATGGACGCGCACCAGGATGATGACGCCGAGATAGGAGTCGTACCAGCTGTCGACGAGCATGGCCTTCAGCGGCGCCGCCGCGTCGCCTTTGGGCGGCGGCAGCCGGGTCACCAGCGCCTCCAGCACCTCGTCGATGCCGCGCCCGGTCTTGGCGGACACCGCGATCGCGTGTTCCGCGTCCAGCCCGACGACCTCCTCGATCTGGGCCTTGACGCGCTCGGGCTCGGCGGCGGGCAGGTCGATCTTGTTGAGGACGGGGATGATCTCGTGATTGGCGTCGATGGCGAGATAGGCGTTGGCCAGCGTCTGCGCCTCCACCCCTTGGGACGCGTCCACCACCAGCAGCGAGCCCTCGCAGGCGGCGAGCGAGCGGCTGACCTCGTAGGTGAAATCCACGTGGCCGGGCGTGTCCATCAGGTTGAGCTGGTAGGTCTGCCCGTCCTTCGCGGTGTACATCAGCCGCACGGTCTGGGCCTTGATGGTGATGCCGCGCTCGCGCTCCAGCTCCATCGTGTCGAGCATCTGCTCCTTCAGCTCGCGCGCGGTCACGCCGCCGCATTGCTGGATCAGCCGGTCGGCCAGCGTCGACTTGCCGTGGTCGATATGGGCGATGATCGCGAAGTTGCGGATATGGGCGGTGTCGGTCATGGGACGGTATGGCGCGCGCGCTCGGGTCGGCTGGAACATAGGGCGGCGGCGGCGGAACCGCAATGATTCTGACGCCCGCGGCGCGGGGCGGCGGCCCGTCATCCGCGCGCCACGGGACCAGCGGCATTGATTTGACCGCCGTCCCTCCTCTATATCCTGTGGCATTCCGCGATATTCGCTCCTTTCGCGCCGGCGGTCAGGTGTCCGTATGCCGCCCGGCAAGCGGGAGGGAACAGGTAAGGAAGCCTTCCCATGCGTCCCTCGCGCATTGTCGCCGTGCTGGTCCTGCTTGCCGTCGCCGGGGCCGGGTTCTGGTATTTCCGCACCCCGCCCGCCGGGCCGAAGGGCGCCGGCGGCGACGGGTCCGCGCCGCAGGCCGAATCGAAGCCGGCCAACGGCGAGAGCGGCCCGCCCGGCGGGTTCGCGACGCCGGTGGAGACCGCAGTGGCCAGGTCCGGCCGCATGGACCGTGCGATCCAGGCCATCGGCACGCTGCGCTCCAACCAGACGGTGATCGTGCGGCCGGAGATCGCCGGGCGCGTCGTCAAAATCCATTTCAAGGAAGGCCAGCGCATCGCCGCGGGCAAGCCGCTGGTCAGCCTCGACGACGCCATCGCGCGGGCCGAGGTCGCCCAGGCGCGCGCCGCGCTGGCGCTGAGCAGGGCCAACAACGAGCGCGCGACGGAGCTGCTGGGCCGCGGCGCCGGCACGCGGCGCGCCCGCGACGAGGCGGTGGCGAAGCTGCGCTCCGACGAGGCAGACCTGGCGCTGGCCGAGGCACGGCTGGAGAAGACGGTGATCGCCGCCCCGTTCGAGGGGATCGTCGGGCTGCGCCACGTGGATATCGGCGACTTCCTCGCCGCCGGGCAGCAGATCGTCAATATCGAGGACATCGACCCGATCACGGTCGATTTCCGCGTGCCCGAGGTGTTTCTCGCGGCGGTGTCCGTCGGCCAGCGCATCGAGATCGGCGCCGACCCGTGGCCGGGACGCAGCTTCGACGGCGCAGTCTACGCCATCGATCCGCTGATCGACGCCCAGGGCCGGTCCATCGTCATCCGCGCGCAGGTCGGCAACGACGACGGCAGCCTGCGCCCCGGGCTGTTCGTCCGCGTCCGGCTGATCCTGAAAGGCCGCGAGGATGCGCTGCTGATCCCCGAACAGGCGCTGGTCCCGGCCGGCGACGAGCAGTTCGTCTTTCGCGTGACCGACGGCAAGGCGCAGCGCATAAAGGTGTCCGTCGGCGCCCGCCGCGACGGGCTGGTGGAGATCATGGACGGGCTGCGGCCGGGCGAGACCGTGGTCGTCGCCGGCCAGATCAAGCTGCAGGACGGCGCGGCGGTGTCCCCCGTGACGCCGGACGCGCCGAAGAAAACGTCGGCCGGGGGCTGAGCCGATGAAGCTTTCCGATCTCTCCATCCGGCGGCCGGTGCTGGCCACGGTGATGAGCCTCGCCGTGGTGCTGATCGGGCTGATGGCCTACGATCGGCTCACCGTGCGCGAGTACCCGCGCATCGACGAGCCCACCGTCACGGTGGAAACCACCTATCGCGGCGCGAGCGCCGAGATCATCGAAAGCCAGGTGACGCAGCCGCTGGAGGAATCGCTCAGCGGCATCGAGGGCATCGACTACATCACCTCGATCAGCCGCGCGGAGCGGAGCCAGATCACCATGCGGTTCCGGCTCGACCGCGAGGTGGATTCGGCGGCAAACGACGTGCGCGACCGCGTCAGCCGCGTGCGCGGCCAGTTGCCGGACGAGATCGACGAGCCGGTGATCGCCAAGGTCGAGGCCGACGCCCAGCCGATCATCTATCTCGCCTTCTCCTCCGCCCGCCATTCGGCGCTGGACGTCACCGACTTCGCCGACCGCTTCGTCAAGGACCGGCTGCAGAATGTCGGCGGGGTCGCGGACGTGCAGATATTCGGCGAGCGGCGCTATTCGATGCGCATCTGGCTCGACCGGGTGCGGCTGGCCGCCTACGGGCTGGTGCCGCAGGACGTGGAGGACGCGCTGCGCCGGCAGAACGTGGAGATCCCGGCCGGCCGCATCGAGAGCGACGAACGCGAGTTCACCGTGGTCAGCGAGACCGACATGCGCACCCCGGCGCAGTTCGAGAACCTGATCCTGAAGCGCGAATCCGGCTACCTGGTCCGGCTGAAGGATGTCGGCCGGGTCGAGCTGGCGGCGGAGGACACGCGGCGGCGCGCCCGGTTCCTCGGCGAAAGCTCGGTGGCGCTCGGCGTGGTCAAGCAGTCCACCGCCAACCCGCTGGACGTTTCCACCGGCGTGCGCGAAGCGTTGCCCGGCATCGAGGCGGCGCTGCCGGAGAGCATGCAGGTCACCGTCGCCTATGACAGCTCGATCTTCATCGAGCGGTCCATCGACAACGTGTTCCGCACCATCGGCGAGGCCATCGTGCTGGTGATCGCGGTGATCTTCCTCTTCCTGCGCTCGGTGCGGGCGACGCTGATCCCGCTGGTCACGATTCCCGTGTCGCTGATCGGCGCTTTCGCGCTGATGAAGCTGTTCGGGTTCTCGATCAACACGCTGACGCTGCTGTCGATGGTGCTGGCCATCGGGCTGGTGGTCGACGACGCCATCGTGATGCTGGAGAATATCTACCGCCATATCGAGAACGGCATGAAGCCGGTGGAGGCCGCGCTCCGGGGATCGCGCGAGATCGGCTTCGCCGTGGTGGCGATGACGCTGACGCTTGCCGCGGTGTTCGCGCCCATCGGCTTCATGACCGGGCGCACCGGGCGGTTGTTCACCGAGTTCGCGCTGACGCTGGCCGGCGCGGTGCTGGTGTCGGGCTTCGTCGCTCTGACGCTGTCGCCGATGATGTGCTCCAAGCTGCTGCGCGCGGAGGGCAGCCACGGCGCCGTCTACAACGCCATCGAATCCGTGCTGCGCGGCATGACGAACGGCTACCGCCGGCTGCTGGCGGTATCGCTGCGGATGCGCCCGGTGGTGGTCGTCCTCGGCCTGGCCGTCGCAGGTACGAGCTGGTTCCTGTTCAACGGGCTGCAATCGGAGCTGACGCCGACCGAGGACCGCGGCTACATGGTCGGCATCGCCATCGCGCCCGAAGGCGCCACGCTGGACTACACCGACCGCTACGCGAAGCGGATCGAGGCCATCTACGGCTCGGTGCCGGAGGTGAGCAAGTATTTCATGGTGGTCGGCTTCCCCGTGGTGAACCAGGCCATCGGCTTTGCCCTGTTCAAGCCGTGGGAAGAGCGCGACCGGGCGGTGAAGGACGTGGTGGCCGAGATCGGCGGGTCCATGTTCGGCATACCCGGCATCCTCGCCTTCCCCGTCAACCCGCCCTCGCTCGGCCAGTCGCCCATCGAGCAGCCGGTCAATTTCGTGATCCTCACCGCGCGGTCCTACGACGCGCTGAACGAAATGCTCGAGCGCTTCCTCGTCGAGGCGCGCAAAATTCCCGGCGTGATCAACCTCGACAGCGACCTGAAGCTCAACAAGCCGGAGCTGAAGGTGCAGGTGGACCGCGACAAGGCCGCCGATCTCGGCATCGCGCTGGAGGATATGGGGCGCGGCATCGAGACGCTGCTGGGCGGACGCGAGGTGACGCGGTTCAAGCGCGACGGCAAGCAGTACGAGGTGATCGTGCAGGTCGCCGATGTCGACCGGCGCAACCCGGACGCGCTGGAGACCATCTTCGCCCGCGGCCGGGACGGGGTGATGGTGCCGCTGTCCAACATCGTGACGGTGCAGGAATCGGTCGCGCCGCGCGAGCTCAACCATTTCAACAAGCTGCGCTCCGCCACCGTCACCGCGACGCTGGCGCCCGAGACGTCGCTGGGCGAGGCGCTGGCCGCGCTGGAAGACGCCGCGAGGCGCACGTTGCCGCCGGACGCGCTGATCGATTACGGCGGCCAGTCGCGCGAGTTCAAGGAATCCTCCGCCGGGCTCTACGTCACCTTCCTGCTGGCGCTGGCCTTCATCTACCTGGTGCTGGCGGCGCAGTTCGAGAGCTTCATCGACCCGTTCATCATCATGCTGACGGTGCCGCTGTCGCTCACCGGCGCGCTGCTCGCGCTCAACCTCACCGGCGGGTCGATGAACATCTACAGCCAGATCGGCCTCGTGACGCTGGTCGGGCTCATCACCAAGCACGGCATCCTGCTGGTGGAGTTCGCCAACCAGCTGCGCGAGGACGGCGAGGAGATGGTCGCGGCGGTGATCGAATCGGCGACGCTGCGGCTGCGCCCGATCCTGATGACCACCGGGGCGATGGTGCTCGGCGCCGTGCCGCTGGCCGTCGCGGAAGGCGCCGGCGGCGAGAGCCGCCAGCAGATCGGCTGGGTAATCGTCGGCGGGCTGCTGCTCGGCACGCTGTTCACGCTGTTCGTGGTGCCCACCGCCTACACCTACCTCGCCCGCCGCCGGCGCGCCGCGCCCGAAGCCGAGGCGCAGGGCAGCGCGGCGGAATAGGGAGCGGACCGGTGGGAGTCCGCGTAAGCGGACCGGACTCTACAGCTCAGCCGCCGGCCGGCTTGAGCGTGGCGGGGGAGACCAGCACGCCGAAGGCCTTGCACCAGATAACGACGCTCTTGATGGGGGCGAGGTCGAACCCGTCGGGGATGGCGTAGACCTGGCTGCCCTCGAAGGCGCGGAGCCGGCCGAGATCGGTGACGGCGGCGGCCCGGAAATCGTCGTTCGTCCGGATGTCGGCCCTGTCGGCCAGGTAGACGTGGTAGCGCGGCCCAGGCCCGACCTCGAAATCCCCCAGCAGATGAACCACCCGCCCCGAATCGGCCGCGCCCGCCGCGCCGCCGAGCAGCGAGCCCAGCAGCTTCCTGTTGCAGGTGCCCTGGGGAATGCCGACGGCCGGCACCTGGTACACCACCTGCGGTCCGCGGTCCCTGCCCTTGTGCTTCGCCCGGTAGCCGTGCGCCGGCGCCCATGGCGGCGGATCGGCGAGGACCGGCATCGAGAAAGAGAGGGCGAGCGCGGCGGCAAGCGCCGCGATGAGCGGCCGCGTCATCGAAATCCTGTGGAAAGACTGCATCTCCAACCCCTTTTGTTCGCGATACTGCGGGCCGCTGGAGCCGCCGCGATTCGCACGCGCGGCGGCGCGGCCGCCGCCGAAAACTACGACGAAGCCGCCCAGTCGGAAAGAAGCAAGAGAGGGAAGAGGGTCAGGCCCCCGCGGCGGACGCGCCGGCGGCCTTGCGGATCGCGCGCTTCAGCTTGATCGCTTCTTCGGTCAGCTTGGCGTCGTTGGTGCCCAGCAGGTAGGCGTCGAGCCCGCCGTTCTTCTCGATCGTGCGGATGGCGCGGGTCGAAACCTTGAGCTTCACCGCGCGGCCCAGCGCATCCGACAGCAGCGAGGTTTCCTGCACGTTGGGCAGGAACCGCCGCCGCGTCTTGTTCATCGCGTGGCTCACGTTGTTGCCGGCAAGCACGGCCTTGCCTGTGATGCTGCACCGTCGAGACATGGTTCCGCCGATCCGCAAAAGACTGAAAAACCGGGCTCTGGCCCGGAGATGCGCGGTTTTATCGGCAGGACGGCCGAAGGTCAAGCGAAAAGGGCGGATTTCAGCGCCCTTCGCCCTTCCCGTCCCCGCCGGTGCGGAGCCGGAGGGCGAGCGCGAACATGGCCGCCATCACCACGACGGCGCTGACGAAGGGCCAGTCGCGCCCGAGTCCGACGAACAGCACTCCGCCCCAGACCGGGCCGATCACCCGCGCCAGCGCCGAGCAGGACTGCGCCACGCCGAGCAGCGCGCCGCGCCGGTCCGGATCCGCGAACTGCGAGATCAGGCTGTTGAGCGAGGGGTTGTTGACGCAGGTGCCGAAGACGATCAGCCCGAAGGCGAGGCAGAGCACGACATAGCCGTCGGCGAACAGCAGCGCCGCCGCGCCCAGCGCGATGCAGGCGGCACCCACGCGGATCGTCCGCGCCTCGCCGATCCAGGCCGCCAGCCGGCCGACGACGACCGCCTGCGTCAGCACCGCCACCAGCCCCATATAGGTGTAAAGCCAGCCATTCTGCGCCGGGCCCCAGCCAAGGGCGCGCTCCGACCACATGACGAAGGTGCTTTCGATGCCGGAGAACGCGAACGGCGTCATGGCGAGCAGCGCCAGCAGAACGCCGAGCCGGGGGCGCGACAGCGCCTCGCGGAGCGCCGCGATCCGCCCCTTGCGCGGCCGCCTCGCGGCGGAGGCGCGCGCCGCGGTCCCGGTGCTTTCGCGCACGCAGATCGCGGCCACGACGAGCGCGACGAGCGACAGGGCGGCGGCGATGAGAAAGGGCAGCCGCACGTCGGGTCCGACCGGATCGGCGCCCGCGAACATCCCGCCGATCGCAGGGCCGCAGACGAAGCCGAGCCCGTGCGCCGCCCCGATCCGGCCCATGCCGCGCGCCCGATGCGCAGCATCGGTCACATCCGCCACATACGCCTGGACCACCGCCACCGAAGCCATCGCGCCGGTGAAGGCGCGGGCGGCGAACAGCATCCACAGCGCGTCGGCGAACGCGGTGGCGGCATAGCCGGCGGCCGTGCCGGCGACGGTGAGAAGGATGACCGGCCGCCTCCCCATGCGGTCGCTCAGCGCGCCCCAGACCGGCACGAACACGAACTGCGCCAGGGTGAACGTGGCCACCAGCATGGTCACCACGTCAGGCGAGGCCTGGTAGCGCTCGGCGAAATAGGGCAGCAGCGGGAGAACCATCCCGAAGCCCACCGTATCGACGAAGACCGTCAGCAGCAGGGCTGGCAAGACGGCGGCCGGCTCAGGACTCGGGGGTGCGGCTCACGGGCGGCTCAGTTCAGCCGGCCGACGGACCGGGCGAGCGCCAGGTAGAGCTTTCCGATATCGGCCGACAGGAAGGTGGAGCTGAGCAGGTTCTCCGGGTCGCTCTCGTTGGCCTCGTTCAGCAGCCGCTCGAAATGGTCGAGGTAGCGCTGGACGTATTTGCGGAAATTCTCGTCCGACTCGAATTTTTCCTTGATGAGGTCGCGGGCGTGCCGGGAATCGTCCTGCAGCATCGAGCGCACGAAGATGCCCTTGTCGCCCTTGGCCAGCTTGGACCAGAGCTTCTGCGAGCCCTGCGCGTCGAGCAGCCGGTTGAGGTCGATGGCGGTGGAGTTCAGGTCCTCGATCACGAAGCGGGACGCGCGCAGGAACATGTCGCGCCGCGAATCGAACGCGTTCTGGCGGATGACCTTGGCCTGCGCCTCGGCCTGATCGGCGGCCTCGCGCAGCGCCCTGGCCTGCATGCCGAATTCCTCGCCCATATCCTTGGCCTGGCTGGAAGCGCGGTCCAGCGCACTGGTCATCTCGCCGGTATGGCGCTGCAGCGACTGGCGCACGCTTTCCACCTGTCCGGCGGCGGTCTGCGAGGCGGAAGCCAGCTCCTGCGCCTGCTGGCGGAAGATGCGAATGATGGAGTTCACCCGCTCCTCGGCCACGCCGGACGCGGTGTTGAGCTCGCCGGACTCGTCCTTCAGCGCCTCGAGCACCTCGGCGACCGAGCGCGCGGCCTGGCTGCTGGCCTCGATCATGCGCCGCGCGTGGCTCTCCAGCGTGTTGCCGACCGTGGTCAGGTTCTCGACTGTCGCCTGCGCGGCCTCGCCGATGCCCTGGGTGCGCTCCTCGATGGTCTGGCCCATTGCCGTCGCCTGCTCGGCGGCGCGCTCGGCGGCGGTCGAAAGACGGTCGAGCTGGGCCTCGGCGGCGCGCTCCACCGCCTGGGCGCGGCGGGCAAGCTCGGCGGTGATCCGCTCGAACTCCTCGCGCTGCTTGTCCAGCAGGTCGCGCACCGAATTCGACTGGTCCAGCGCTCGGTCGGAGGCGGAGACGAGACGCTCCGCCTGGTCGCCGAAGGTCCGCCCGATCGTGTTCGCGCGTTCGCCGGCGTGCTGCGCCGCCTGCACCAGCTCGGCCGAGCGCTTGGCCAGCATCTCGCCGATGGCCTCGCCGCGCGTCGCCGACTGCTGGGAAACCTCGGTCAGGTCGGCAGACTGCTTCTGCAGTGCGGCGGACACCACCTTGACCCGTGCCGC
>WHUE01000109.1 GCA_009377375.1 Alphaproteobacteria bacterium
CATGAACCCGGTGGATCACCCGCATGGCGGCGGCGAAGTCCGCACTTCGGGCGGCCGCCATCCCGTCAGCCCGTGGGGCAAGCCGACGAAGGGCAAGCGCACGCGCGGCAAGAAACAGAGCGACAAGATGATCATGCGTCGCCGGAACCGGCGATAGGGAGAAAAGATCGTGTCACGATCGGTATGGAAAGGGCCGTTTATCGACGGCTACCTCCTCAAGAAGGCGGAAGCGGCGCGGGCGTCCACGCGGAACGAGATCATTCGCATATGGTCGCGGCGCTCCACCATCCTGCCTCAGTTCGTCGGCCTTACCTTCGGCGTCTATAACGGGCAGAAATTCGTGCCCGTGCTGGTGACCGAAAACATGGTCGGTCACAAGTTCGGCGAGTTTTCGCCGACCCGCAGCTTTCGCGGGCATGCCGCCGACAAGAAGGCGCGGAGGGCCTGATGAGCAAATCCGCCACTCCCCGCCGACTGGCCGAGAACGAGGCGATGGCTTTCGCCAAGGCCATCCGCATCAGCCAGTACAAGCTCAACCTCGTCGCGCAGACGATCCGCGGCAAGGACGCCCAGTCGGCCATCGCCGACCTCACCTTTTCGCGCCGCCGCATCGCGGTCGAGGTGAAGAAGGTGCTGCAGTCGGCCATCGCCAATGCAGAGAACAATCACCAGCTCGACGTGGACCGGCTCGTGGTCGCGGAGGCGACGGTCGGGCGCGCCTTCGCGCTGCGCCGCTTCCGGGCGCGGGCACGCGGCCGCGTCGGCCGCATCACCAAGCCGTTCAGCAATCTGACGGTTGTCGTGCGCGAGCGCGAGGAGAACGCATAATGGGTCACAAGGTCAATCCGATCGGGTTTCGGCTCGGCATCAACCGGACTTGGGATTCGCGCTGGTACGCGAATGACCGCAACTATGCCGCCATGCTGCACGAGGACCTGCAGCTCCGCGCCTATCTGATGGGCCGGCTCGGCCAGGCCGGCGTCAGCCGCATCGTGATCGAGCGTCCGGCGAAGAAGGCCCGGGTGACCATCCACACGGCGCGTCCGGGCGTCGTCATCGGCAAGAAGGGCGCGGATATCGAGAAGCTGCGCAGCGACCTGTCGCGCATGACCGGCTCCGACGTGCACCTGAACATCGTCGAGATCCGCAAGCCGGAAATCGATGCCAAGCTGGTCGCCGACAACATCGCGCAGCAGCTCGAGCGCCGCGTCGCCTTCCGCCGCGCCATGAAGCGCGCCGTGCAGTCGGCCATCCGTCTCGGCGCCGAGGGCATCCGCATCAACTGCGGCGGCCGGCTGGGCGGCGCGGAAATCGCGCGGATGGAGTGGTATCGCGAAGGCCGCGTGCCGCTGCACACGCTGCGCGCCGATGTCGATTACGGCACGTCCACGGCCAGGACGACCTATGGCACCTGCGGCGTCAAGGTCTGGGTCTTCAAGGGCGAGGTGATGGCCCATGACCCGATGGCCCAGGACAAGCGCGCCCAAGAACAGCAGCCGTCCCGCTGACGAGTTGACAGAGTAAGAACATGCTAAGCCCCAAACGAACAAAGTTCCGCAAGGCCCACAAGGGACGCATCCACGGGATGGCCAAGGGCGGGTTCACGCTCAACTTCGGCTCTTACGGGCTGAAGGCGCTGGCGCCCGGCCGGATCACGGCGCGGCAGATCGAGGCGTCGCGCCGCGCGATCACGCGCCACATGAAGCGCGCCGGCCGCGTGTGGATCCGCATCTTCCCGGACCTGCCGGTGTCGCAGAAGCCGGCCGAGGTGCGCCAGGGCAAGGGCAAGGGCGCGCCGGAATACTGGGCCGCGCGGGTTCATCCGGGGCGCATCATGTTCGAGATCGACGGGGTGGGCGATGACGTGGCGCGCGAGGCGCTGGCTCTGGCCGCGGCCAAGCTGCCGATCCAGACCAAGGTCGTGACCCGCCTCGGCGGCGTTGAGTGAGGACGCATCGATGAAGGCGGAAGATCTGAGGACCAAGTCGGCGGACGAGCTGAATTCGGAGCTCGCCGACCTGAAGAAGGAATCGCTGAACCTGCGCTTCCAGCGGGCGAGCGGCCAGTTGGAGAACACTGCGCGCTTCCGCCAGGTTCGTCGCGATATAGCGCGCATCAGGACGCTGCTTGGCGAAAAGCAGCAGGCAGCGGGATAAGAGGGCGTCATGCCGAAGAGAGTTTTGCAGGGCACGGTTGTGTCGGACGCGGCGGACAAGACCATAACGGTCCGTGTCGAGCGTCGGATCATGCACCCGCTGTACAAGAAGTTCATTCGCCGGTCGAAGAAGTACGCGGCGCATGATCCGGAAAACCGCTGCAAGGTGGGAGACAAGGTCCGCATCGAGGAGTGCCGGCCGATCTCCAAGTCCAAGCGGTGGCAAGTGCTTGCCGAAGCCGAATAGAACCGGGCGCATAGAGGAAAAATAATGATTCAGGTACAGACGAACCTGGAAGTGGCCGATAATTCCGGCGCCCGTCGCGTGCAGTGCATTCGCGTGCTCGGCGGCACGCGGCGCAAGACCGCGTCGATCGGCGATGTGATCGTCGTGTCGGTCAAGGAGGCGATTCCGCGGGGTCGCGTCAGCAAGGGCGACGTCCACAAGGCGGTCGTCGTGCGCACGGCCAAGGAAATCCGGCGGCCCGACGGCACCGCGATCCGCTTCGACCGCAATGCGGCCGTGCTGATCAATGCCGCGGGCGAGCCCATCGGGACCCGTATCTTCGGGCCGGTGACACGCGAGCTGCGCGCAAAGCAGTACATGAAGATCATCTCGCTGGCGCCCGAGGTGCTGTGAGGCGGAGACGGGCAATGGGACAGGCAACACATACCAGCAAGAAGATTCGCAAGGGCGATGACGTGATCGTCATCACCGGGCGCGACAAGGGCAAGAAGGGCGAGGTGCTTCGTGTGCTGCCCAAGGAAGGCCGCGTGGTCGTCCAGGGCGTCAACATGGTGAAGCGCCATACCCGGCCTTCCGCGAACCAGGCCGGCGGAATCGTGGAGAAGGAAGTTCCGATCCACATTTCGAACGTGTCGCTGATCGACCCCGACGGCGGCAGCGCGACACGGGTCGGGTTCAAGTTTCTCGAAGACGACCGCAAGGTCCGCTACGCCAAGCGGTCTGGCGAGATGATTGATTAGGGCACGAGCGATGAGCCGTCTTAAAGACTACTACAACTCGGCCGTGAAGGCGCAAATGCAGGAGAAGTTCGGCTACCGGAACGCCATGCAGGTGCCGCGGCTCGACAAGATCGTGATCAACATGGGCGTCGGCGAGGCGGTCAGCGATTCCAAGAAGCTGACCTCGGCGGTCGGGGAAATGGCTGCCATCGCCGGCCAGAAGCCGGTCGTGGTCAAGGCGAAGAAGTCGGTCGCCACGTTCAAGCTGCGCGAGGGCATGCCGATCGGCTGCAAGGTAACGTTGCGGCGCGAGCGCATGTACGAGTTCCTCGACCGGCTGATCAACATCGCCCTGCCGCAGGTGCGCGACTTCCGCGGCCTGCCGGCGCGGAGTTTCGACGGGCGCGGGAACTATGCGCTGGGATTGCGCGAGCAGATCGTGTTTCCCGAGATCGAGTACGACCAGGTGGACGAAACGCGGGGCATGGATATCGTGATCTGCACCACCGCCAAAACGGATGACGAGGCCAGGGCCCTGCTTCAGGGCTTCAATCTGCCGATCAGGACCTGATTTGAGCAAGTCTTTGGAGGACTGCTAATGGCAAAGACAAGTGCCATTGAACGGAACAAGAAACGCGAACGCATGGCGAAGAAGTTCGCCGCGCGGCGCACCCGGCTGAAGGAGATGGCGACCGACCGGTCGCTGCCGCCCGAGGAACGCTTCGCCGCGCGGCTGAAGCTTGCCGAGGTGCCCCGCAACGCGTCGCCCGTGCGCATCCGCAACCGGTGTCAGCTCACCGGCCGGTCGCGCGGCAATTACCGCAAATTCAAGCTCTCACGCATCGCCTTGCGTGACCTGGCGTCCAACGGGCTGATCCCCGGCATGGTCAAGTCGAGCTGGTGAGGGAGTACACCGAATGACCATGACCGATCCTCTCAGCGATATGCTGACCCGGATCCGCAACGGACAGCGGGCGAACAAGAACGTGGTTCTCAGCCCGGCTTCGCGCCTGCGGGCCAGCGTGCTGGAAGTGCTCCAGCGCGAAGGCTATATTCGCGGCTATTCCGCCCAGGACGACGTCGCTTCCGGGCTGCCGCAGTTCCGCATCGAGCTGAAATATCACGAAGGCGAGCCGGTGATACGCGAGGTCCATCGCGTTTCCAAGCCGGGCCGCCGGGTGTACTCGAAGATCAAGGATCTGAACCGGGTCTATAACGGACTTGGCATTTCCATCCTGTCCACGCCGCGCGGAGTCCTCTCCGATGGCGAGGCCCGCGCCGCCAATGTCGGCGGCGAGGTCCTGTGCACGGTGTTCTAGGAGAAGCGCGATGTCGCGAATTGGTTTGAGTCCCGTAACAGTGCCATCCGGCGTCACGATCGACGTTGCCGGCCAGATCGTCACGGCCAAGGGCAAGCTCGGCGAACTGTCGATGACGCTGGTGGACGAGGTCGAGCTGAGCCGCGACGACGACAAGCTGATCGTGCGTCCGCGCGGCGAAAGCAAGCAGGCCCGCAACATGTGGGGCACCACGCGGAGCCTGCTGCACAACCTGGTGACCGGGGTGGACGAGGGCTTCACCATCAGGCTGGAAATCGTCGGCGTCGGTTATCGCGCCGCGGTCGACAGCAGGACCCTGGTGCTGCAGCTCGGCTACAGCCACGAGGTGCGCCATCCGATCCCGGAAGGCATCACCATCGCCTGCGCGACGCCGACCCAGATATCCGTGTCGGGCGCGGATCGGCAGAAGGTAGGACAGGTGGCGGCGAACATTCGCGGCTACCGCAAGCCGGAGCCCTACAAGGGCAAGGGCATTCGCTATGCGGACGAATTCATCCTCCGCAAGGAAGGCAAAAAGAAGTAGGTCAGGCGCATGTTGACGTCGGTGCAATTGCGGCTTCGCCGCAGAAAAAGGGTCCGTTCGCGGCTCAAGCGGAAGAGCAACGGCCAGCCGCGGCTGTCCGTCTTCCGTTCGAACAAGAACATCTATGTCCAGGTGATCGACGATGCCAGCGGCGAGACGCTGGTCGCCGCATCGAGCCTGGACAAGGAGCTTCGTCCCGCGCTCAAGGGCGGCTGGGGCAAGGAAGCCGCGTCCGCGGTTGGCAAGCTGGTGGCCGAACGCGCCTCCGCGAAAGGGCTGACCGAGGTGGTGTTCGACCGCGGCAGCTATCTGTATCACGGCCGGGTCAAGGCCCTGGCCGATGCCGCCCGCGAAGGCGGGCTGAAATTCTGACGGGGGCCTGAATGGCGCGCAATCCGAGAGAACGCAACCAACGGGACCGCGGCGGGCGCGGCGACCGCGAGGAGCAGTCCGACCTGGTCGACAAGCTGGTGAACATCAACCGCGTCGCCAAGGTGGTGAAGGGCGGCCGGCGGTTCGGCTTCGCGGCGCTGGTCGTTGTGGGCGACACCAAGGGCCGCGTCGGCTACGGATCGGGCAAGGCGCGCGAGGTGCCGGAGGCCATCCGCAAGGCGACGGAGCGCGCCAAGGGCAACATGATCCGCGTGCCTCTGCGCGAGGGCCGCACCCTGCATCACGACGTCAACGGCCATTTCGGCGCCGGGCGCGTGGTCTGCCGCGCCGCGCCGGCGGGCACCGGCATCATCGCCGGCGGGCCGATGCGCGCCGTTTTCGAGACGCTGGGCGTGCAGGACGTGGTCGCCAAATCCACCGGCACGCAGAACCCCTACAACATGATCAAGGCCACTTTCGAGGCGCTGCAGATGCTGAATTCGCCCCGCATGGTGGCGATGCGGCGCGGCAAGAAGGTCGGCGAAATTCTCGGCCCCCGCGTCGGCGTTTCCGCCGACGAAGGTGCGATCGCCGAGGAAGTGCAGGAGTAAGAACCATGGCCGGCACGGTAAAGGTCACGCAGGTCAAGAGCGCGCTGGGGCGCAAGCCGGATCAGCTGCAGACGCTGGTCGGGCTGGGTCTGAACAAGATCGGCCGTACGCGCGAGCTGGAGGATACCCCGGCCGTCCGCGGCATGATCCGCAAGGTTGAACACCTGGTGCGCGTAGAGGAATAGCGTCATGAAGCTGAACGAGATCAGGGACAACAGCGGCGCCCGCAAGCCGCGCAAGCGCATCGGGCGCGGCGCGGGCAGCGGGACCGGCAAGACCGCGGGCGCCGGCCAGAAGGGCCAGAAGTCGCGCAGCGGCGTCGCCATCAAGGGCTTCGAAGGCGGCCAGATGCCGATCTATCGCCGCCTGCCCAAGCGCGGCTTCAACAATATTTTCCGCAAGGATTACCGCACGGTGAATATCGGCCGCGTGCAGCAGGCGATCGACGCCAAGAAGCTCGACGCCGATCAGACGGTGGATGCCGCCGCCCTGGTCGCCGCCGGGCTGATCAAGTCCGCGCGGGACGGGGTGCGCCTGCTTGCGAAGGGCGAACTGAGCGCCAAGATCACAGTAGAGGTGGCGGGCGCGAGCAAGGCTGCCATCGAGGCCGTCGAAAAGGCCGGCGGCAAGGTGATCGTGCCTGAGAAACCCGCGGCCGAGGCCGCGTAGTCGGAGCGTAGGGGGCCGCTGGCCCTTCCTGCTGGAGAAGCCATGGCATCCGCCGCCGAACAACTTGCCGCGCATATGAATTTCGGTCACCTCGCGAAGGCGACCGAACTGAAGAAGCGGCTGTGGTTCACGCTGGGCGCCCTGGTGATATACCGGCTCGGAACCTATATCCCGCTGCCCGGCATCGATCCCGGCATATTGCAGGATATCTTCCGCCAGCAGGCGGGCGGCATCCTCGGCATGTTCGACATGTTCGCGGGCGGCGCCTTCGGCCGCATGACCATCCTCGCGCTCGGCATCATGCCGTACATCTCCGCCGCCATCATCATGCAGCTGCTGACGGCGGTTTCGCCGCATTTCGCGCAGCTCAAGAAGGAAGGGGAGGCCGGCCGCAAGAAGATCACCCAGTACACCCGCTACGGCACGGTGCTTCTGGCCACGCTGCAGGGCTACGGCATCGCCGTGGGGCTCGAGAGCATGACGGGCAGCCAGGGAACCGCCGTGATCGACGCCGGGATCTTCTTTCGCGCGTCCACGGTGATCACGCTGGTCGGCGGCACCGTGTTCCTGATGTGGCTGGGCGAGCAGATCACCGCGCGCGGCGTCGGCAATGGCATTTCGCTCATCATCTTCGCGGGAATCGTGGCGGAGCTGCCGTCCGCGCTGGCCGGAACCCTGGAACTCGGCCGGACCGGTGCGCTGTCGGCGGCGCTGATCGTCTTCCTGCTGGTGATGGCGGTGGTCGTGATCACGGTGATCGTGTTCATGGAGCGGGCGCAGCGCCGGGTCGTGGTGCAGTATCCGAAGCGCCAGGTCGGCAACAAGATGTTTGGCGGCGAAAGCTCGCATTTGCCGCTGAAGATCAACACCGCCGGCGTGATTCCGCCGATTTTCGCCTCTTCGCTGCTGCTGCTGCCGATCACGGTGGCTGGGTTCAACGCGGGCCAGGGGCCTGAATGGCTGGCGACGCTGACGGCCTATCTGGGGCACGGACAGCCGGCCTATCTGGTCATCTACACGGCGTTGATCGTCTTCTTCGCCTTCTTCTACACGTCGGTCGTGTTCAACCCCACCGAAACCGCCGACAATCTGAAAAAGAACGGCGGATTCGTGCCCGGCATCCGCCCCGGCAAGAATACGGCCGACTACCTGGATTACGTGCTGACCCGCATCACCGTCGTCGGCGCAGCCTATCTCGCGGTGGTTTCGATCCTGCCGGAAATCCTGATCTCGCAGTACGCCGTGCCGTTCTATTTCGGCGGCACCAGCCTGCTGATCGTCGTTACGGTGACGATGGATACCGTGGCCCAGGTGCAGTCGCATCTGCTGGCTCACCAGTATGAAGGGCTGATCAAGAAGTCCAGGCTGCGGGGCCGCCGCGGATGAAGCTGATGCTTCTCGGCCCGCCGGGCGCCGGAAAGGGCACCCAGGCGCAGCGGCTCGAACGCGCGCACGGGCTCGTGCAGCTCTCCACCGGCGACATGCTGCGCGCGACCATCGCATCCGGCAGCGAGCTGGGTGAAAAGGTGAAGGGTATCGTGGAGTCCGGGGCGCTGGTCCCGGACGACATCATCGTGAGCATGATCGCGGAGCGGATCGAGCAGCCGGACTGCGCCAGGGGGTTCATCCTCGACGGCTTTCCGCGGACGGTTGGCCAGGCCGAGGCGCTGGATGCGATGCTCGCGGAAAAGGGCACCGGGCTCGACCATGTCATCGAGATGTCGGTCGAGGCCGACGTGCTGGTGAGGCGGATTTCGGGCCGGTACGCCTGCGCGAAGTGCGGCGCCGGCTATCACGATGAGTTTCAGAAGCCCGCGAAGGAGGGCGTGTGCGACCGGTGCGGAAGCACCGAGTTCTCCCGCAGGGCCGACGACAACGCGGAAACGGTGCGCAAGCGCCTGGACGCGTATGAAGAGCAGACGGCGCCCCTTTTGCCCTATTACCGGGAAAAAGGGCTGTTGCGCTCGGTCGACGCGATGGCGCCGATCGATCAGGTCACCCGCGAAATCGAAAACGTGATTGCGGGCGGTGAGCATTGACATGAAGGCGATAAATCCTATAATCGCGGCCCTTCGGCCGGGCGCGGAACCGACGGAAATCCAAAAACCTTATCGCCAAACCTAGGAGAAGCGGCGTGGCGCGCATTTCTGGTGTGAACCTTCCAAACAAGCCGGTGGGCATTGCCCTGACCTATATCCATGGGATCGGGCGGACCACGGCGAAGAAAATCTGCGATGCGACCGGGGTCTCATGGACCGCCCGGGCCAACGAGCTCAGCGACGACGAGGTGAGCCGCATCCGCGAGATCATCGACCGCGACCTGCGGGTCGAGGGCGATCTGCGGCGGGAGGTGGCCATGAACATCAAGCGGCTCATGGATCTGGGCTGCTATCGCGGGCTGCGCCACCGGCGCGGCATGCCGGTGCGCGGGCAGCGCACCCATACCAATGCGCGCACCCGCAAGGGCCGGGCGCGTCCGATTGCCGGCAAGCGCTAGCAGCGGCGGGAAAGAGGATTATCGATGGCAAGGGCAGCAGCACAGGCGGGCCGCGTCCGGCGTCGCGAGCGGAAGAACATCACTTCCGGCATCGCGCATGTGAACGCAAGCTTCAACAACACGATGATCACCATCGCCGACGCACAGGGAAATACCATTTCCTGGTCGTCCGCGGGGGCGGCCGGGTTCAAGGGCTCGCGCAAGTCCACGCCCTATGCGGCGCAGGTCGCAGCCGAGGATGCCGGCAAGAAGGCGATGGAGCACGGTATGAAGACGCTGGAGGTCGAGGTGAAGGGCCCCGGCTCGGGCCGCGAATCCGCGCTGCGCGCGCTCTCGTCCTGCGGGTTCACGGTTACCAGCATCCGCGACGTGACGCCGATCCCGCATAACGGCTGCCGTCCGCGCAAGCGCCGCCGCGTCTGAACGATCATCCGGCGGCCGCGGCCGCCGCGCCGGCGCTGGCCGCCGGCCAGTAACTGTACTTGAACAGCACACACTTCATTCGGGATGAATGCCACCATGGCCGTGATTCAGAAAAACTGGCAAGAGCTCATCAAGCCGAACAAGCTGGAGGTATCGCCGGGACCGGATGAGTCCCGCTTTGCGTCCATCGTGGTCGAGCCGCTGGAGCGCGGCTTTGCCGTGACGATCGGCAATGCGCTGCGCCGCGTCCTCCTGTCGTCGCTCCAGGGCGCCGCGGTGACCGCGGTGCAGATCGACGGCGTGCTGCACGAATTCTCGTCCGTGCCCGGCGTGCGCGAGGACGTGACCGACATCGTGCTGAACATCAAGTCGATGGCCCTGCGCTTCCATGGCGAGGAGCCGCGCCGCATCTCCCTGACCGCGACCGGCCCCGGCGAGATCACGGCCGGCATGATCGACGCCGGCCACGATGTGGAAATCATCGATCCCGATCTGGTGATCTGCACGCTGGACGACGGCGCCAAGCTGAACATGGAAATGACCGTCAGCACCGGCAAGGGTTACATCCCCGCCGCCGCGCACCGCGCCGAGGACGCGCCGATCGGGCTTATCCCGATCGACGCCGTCTACAGCCCGGTCCGCCGCGTCTCGTTCAAGGTCGACAATACCCGCGTCGGCCAGGTCACCGACTA
>WHUE01000010.1:0-362 GCA_009377375.1 Alphaproteobacteria bacterium
GTTGGGCACGCTGCCGCCGCCATTCGCCATCTCGGCGGCGGCCGCCGCGGCCGGCAGCTCGGGGATCGTCAGGCCCACGACGTCGCGCGAGAAGATGGCTTCGTAGGCCGCCTCGTCCACGACGCGCCGGTTCGAGGCGCGCCACTCGTCGATGCGCTCCGCCCGCTTCTTGAGCGTCGGCGAGCCCTTGCCGGTCCAGACCAGCGCGGCCAGCGCCAGCCGGGCGACGCGCGCCGGATGCTCGTTCGCGAAGGCCGCGGCGCGCAGCGCGCCGGACGATGTCCCGAAGAAGGCATAGCTTTCCTGCGCCGTCTCCGACGCGACCACCGGCATGGCGGCCATCAGGTCCTCGACCCCGTCGG
>WHUE01000010.1:372-68983 GCA_009377375.1 Alphaproteobacteria bacterium
TAGCCTTCGTGATCCATGGTCCAGACGTCGAAGCCGTAGCGGGCGAACACGTTCATCACCGAATATTCGCCGTGGCCCGGAATTTCCAGGTCGTAGCTGGTGCGCGCCGAAAACGACGATCCATGCACAAGGAACAGCACCGGTCGGGGAGTCGTTGCCGGCACTGCAAGCTGCTTGCGGTAGAGGTACAGGTCCACCGAACCCTTTTTGGCCCAGTGTTCCTCGGCAACAACAGGTGCATCCGCCGCCGCGGCATGATCGTTCATACTGAAAGCTCTCCCTAGCGTCCGCCTCTCCGGCGGCGGAATGCCGCCCGGGCCGCCACAAGGTACGATTGCGCCTGCCGGCCATCAACCCGTAAATCGCGCTTTTCTGCGGGTGTAACGCCCATTCCCGACATGGTAGAAGCTGGGCGCAACAACAGGGAGACATCGATGGCCGACACCATCCGCATTCTCAGCGCCGGCGCCCCGAAGACAGGGGTTTCGCGCTGCGCCAGGGCGTACGAGCAAGCGACCGGCCACGGGACCGGGATCACCTTCGCGACCGCGCCCGCGGTCAGGCAATCGGTGGAATCCGGAGAGGACGGTGCCGACATCGTCGTGGCCACCGTGCCGGTCGTCGACGGCTTCGAGGCGGCGGGGCTCACGGTGCCGGGCGCGCGGGCGACGGTGGGCAGCGTGAAGGCGGCGGTCGCGGTCAAGGCGGGCGCGCCCTTTCCCGACATCTCGTCGGCCGACAGCCTGCGTGCCGCGATCCTCGCCGCGCCGGCGGTGCTCTACAACTCGGCCTCCAGCGGGCTCTATATCGAGAAGATGATGGAGACGCTCGGCATCGTCGACGAGATCCGCGACAGGACCATCCGCCTGCCGAATGGCGACGCGGTGCTGAAGCATCTCGGCAGCAGCGAAACGCCGGGCGAGATCGGCTTCGGCCAGGCGACCGAGATCCGTCGGCAGGAAGAGCTGGACGGGCTCGTCGCCCTCGTCGGCGCCCTGCCGAAGGAGGTCGAGAACATCACCACTTACGCCGTCGCCCTGCTATCGCATGCGCGCAACGCCGAAGCGGCGGGCGGGCTCGTGACGTTCATGGGCTCGGCGGCGGGGCTGAAGATTTTTGCCGCGACGGGGGTGGAGTAGGGGTGGCGCTTACGCGTATCGCGATCTGCGCCTTCGCAGGTCCGGAAACCGCGCCGCTCCAGCAGGCGCAGGAGGCGGGGTATTTCGCCGAGGAAGGCGTCGATGTCCGCTGCGATGTCGCCACCGGCTCGATCCAGCAGATGATCGGGCTGATCGACGGCGAGTACGACATGGCGATGACGGCGATCGACAACGTGATTGCCTATGACGAAGGGCAGGGCGCGACGACGCCGAGGAACAGGGCCGACCTGGTCGTGCTGCTCGGCGGCGCCACCGATCCGCGTCCGCTGATCGCGCGGCCCGAGATCCGCGGTTTCGCGGACCTGAAGGGACGGCGCATCGCCGTCGATGCAGTCAATACCGGATTCTCCTTCATGCTGCGCCAGCTGTTCGAGGATTGCGGCCTGGGAAAGGACGACTACGAGCTGGTCCCGGTCGGCGCGATCAAGGCACGGTGGGCGGCGGTGCGGCGCGGCGATTGCGTCGCCGGGCTGCTCGGTAAGGACGATGCCGCGCAGGCTGTGGCGGACGGCTACACGAGGCTGGAAGCCGACCCCGACCCTTGGGAGAGATATCAGGGCGGCGTCTATACCGCCGACCGTCGGTGGGCGGCAGCGAATGTGGAAGCGGTGAAGGGTTTCATCCGCGCGATGCTGAAGGCGACGGACTGGGTGCTGGACCCTGCGAACGCGGCGGCGCTGCCTGGGCTGCTGTCGCGGCATCTGCCGCATCTGTTTCCGACGCCTGACTCCGCCCGCAGCGCGGCGGCGGAACTGCAGGCGCCGCAATCGATCCTGAAGCCCGGCCTGCCGGTCAGCCTGGAAGGCCTGCGCGTGGTGCTGGAATTGCGCCGGAAGTACGGCACGCCGCCGGCCGCGCTCGGGCCGGCGGAGAAGTACCTGGCGCTCGGCTACTACGACGAAGTCGCGGGCTGATCGGTCAGCCCGGCCGGTCGAACTCCACGATGTCGAACCCGCCGAACCGGTCGACCAGGTAGATCAGCCCGCGCTCGTCCACGTCCACGTCGTTGGTCTGGGGCGCGCGGCGGCCTGCTGCAGGCTGCGGGATATACCATCCGATCTCCTGCGGCGCGGTCGGGTCGGCGATGTCGACGATGCGCAAGCCCCCGCTGAACCAAGCGCAATAGACCAGCGTGTCCTTCATGTGCTCCTGGAACTGGTGCGCGCCGAAGCGGGTGCCGGGGGTCCGGCTCCACGGCGACTCCGTCTCGGACACCTGGAAGATCGCCAGCGGCTGCATCTTCGCCGGGTCGGTCACGTCGAATACCCAGAGCGGCGCGTGCGGCCGGCCGCGCCGGGCGGCGGCGTCGGCGGCGCTGTAGTACTGGTCCTCCTCGTCGATCGCGAGCGCGATGTCGCGCCCGCCCAGCTTGAACGGCACGCCGAAGAAGGTATGCGACGGTTCGGGAAAGGGCGGGTGGTAGTTGTAGGCGCCGATGGTGGTCGGCTTCGCGATGTCGGAGACGTCGATGATGCGCAGCCCGGCGTGCCAGCAGCCGGCCCACAGCCGGTCGCCGACGCGCATGGCGTGGTGAAGCCGGTTGCGCCTTCTCTTCCAGTCCGGTTTTTCCCCGCCGGCAAGGTGCTGGCCCGGCATCCACCAGCGCGACGCCTCCTGCGGCCTCGCCGGATCGGCGATGTCGTAGATCACCAGGATATTGCCGACATAGCCCTCCATCTCGGTCGAGATGTAGGCATAGCGCTCGTCCATGTCGAAGCGGTGCACGCCGATGCCGCCGGTGCGCCGATAGGCGATCTCCTTCGGCCGGGTGCGGTCCGACACGTCGTAGACCTTGAAGCCGCCGTTGAGGTACTTCTCCGCCTCGGCCTTCTCCAGCACCGCGATGTCGGCTTCCTCCACGCCCAGCTCGGCGGCGTGTTCGGCATGGGTCGGCGCGCGGCCCAGCCGCTCGGTCAGCCGCGCGCGGGCGGCGGGCAGCTCCTCCGCCCGGCGGCCCATCGCCGTCATGTTGCGCTCGTGGTTGACGATCATGACGTCACCGATCACCCGCGCCTTGTGGCTGTGCGAGCCGTGATCGTCCAGCGTGATGGTGGAGACGATCTTCGGGTTCTTCGGGTCCCGGATGTCGATGATCGAGGTGCCGAGATGGTCCTTGTTCGGCAGATGCCCGATATAGGCATAGTCGCCGGCGACATAGACCTGCCCCGCGCCGGGTATGTCGAGATAGGCGAGGCGTTTGGTTCGGTGCTCCAGTTCGATTGGGTTGCCGTCGGCTCCGTCCATGGTCGCTTCCTCCCTGCAGCCGCGCCGTTCAGAATCCGTACAGCGCGGCGGGATTGTGCACAAGGACGCGCTCGCGTGCGCCTTCGTCCGGAATCCACCCGGCGAGCAGGTCGCACAGATCGCCGTCGTTGGGCATCGCCTTCTTCACCATCACATGCGGCCAGTCGCTGCCCCAGAGGATGCGGTCCGGCGCTGCATCCGCCAGCGCGCGCGCATGCGGCAGGATGTCCGCGTAGGGCAGGTCGCCGGCGGAGATGCGGTACGGCCCCGTCAGCTTGACCCAGCAGCGCCCGCCTTCGAGCAGCCGCAGCAGCGCGGCGAATCCGGGATCGTCGACGCCCTTGCCAGGCCGCATGTAGCCGAGATGGCCAAGCACGATATCGGCCGGGAAATCCGCGAACATGACGTCGAAATCGGGGTAATCGTCGGCATGGATCAGCAACTCGACGTGCCAGCCCATCGGGGCGACGCGCGCCGCCAGCGCGCGGGCGTCGTCCAGAGGGACCGCGCCGGTCGGCGATCTGACGTCCACGAGATTGAGCCGCACGCCGCGCACTCCGGCCTCATGTAGCCGGGCGAGCTCGTCCTTCGTCACTGCCCCGTCGACCACGGCGACGCCGCGGCATCGCGGCCCGAGCGCCGCCATTGCGTCCAGCATGGCGGCGTTGTCGACCCCGTAGACGCTGGGCTGCACGAGCACGCAGCGCTCCATCCTCAGCGCCTCCAGCATGGCGCGATAGTCGGTCAGCAGCGCATCCGGCGGGGTGTAGATGCGGTCCGGCGAATAGGCGTAGCGCGCCGCCGGGCCGCAGATATGCGCATGGGTATCGCAGGCGCCCGCGGGCAGCGCGAGACGCGGCCGGTGCGGGGTGCGGTCGGGCGGCGCGCAGGGCGGCGCCCCGCCGTCGGCGCTCATTGCGCGGCCGGCGTGCGCTCCTGGGCCGCGCGGCGACGCCATGCGGTGAAGGCCGGCACGCACAGCGACACGACCAGTGCCACCCAAAGGATGTTGCCGATGGTCGAGGAGAACACGACCAGGACGTCGCCCTGCGAGATGCGCATGGCGCGCAGGAAGTACTGCTCCAGGAGCGGTCCGAGGATCACGCCGATGAGGATGGCCGCGACGTGATAGCCGGTCTTGCGGGCGACATAGCCGATCACGCCGAAGACGAGGGCGAGGTACATGTCGAACACGTATTCGCGCGGCACGAACGCGCCGACCAGCGTGAACGAGATGATGATCGGCGCCATGAAGACGGTGCGCACGACGGTGACGCGTGACATGTAGCGCGCCAGCGGCAGGATGGTGAAGATCATCAGGATGTAGGTTACCGCCATGGTGGTGAACGGGCCATAGCCGAGCTCGGGTCGGGTGGCGAACAGCTCCGGGCCCACGGTCACGCCGTGATACTGCAGCACCACCGCCATGATCGCCGCCGTCGCGCCGCCCGGGACGCCGATCACCAGCAGGGGGATCAGCGTGCCCGAAGTCACGCCGTTATTCGCGGATTCCGGGGCGATCAGCCCCTCGATGTGTCCGGTGCCGTATTTCTCCGGCGTCTTGGAGAAGGCGCGCGACTGCTGGTAGGCGACGAAGGCGGCGATCGCGGCGCCCGCGCCCGGCACCACGCCGATGACCAGCCCGATCATCGCGGTCCAGACCACGTGCCACCAGCGCGACAGCGTTTCGCGCAGCCCCTCGATCGTCGCGCCCCAGCCGCCCGTCTGCATGGCCTCACGGCCGAGCTTGGTGAGGATGGAATCGCCCTCGATCACGCTGAAGGCCTCGGAGATCGCGAACAGGCCGACCAGCGCGGGAATCAGCGGCACCCCGTCGTAGAGCTCGAGGAATCCCATCGTGCCGCGCGGCGTCTCGTAGATCACGTCGGCGCCGATATAGCCGATCATCAGCCCCAGGAAACCTGCGATCAGCCCTTTCAGCGTGTCGCGGGCGGCGATGGAGGCGATCAGCGAGATGCCGAAGATCATGATGACGATCATCTCGACGCTGTGCAGGTAGTAGGCGACCTGCGACAGCCACGGCATGGCGAGCAGCGCGATGATCGTCGTCAGAAGCCCGCCGAGAACGGAGGAGGTGAAGGAGATGGTGAGCGCCTGCTGACCGCGCCCCTGCTGCGTCATCGGGTAGCCGTCGAGCGGCGTCGCCGCCGCGCCCGCGGTGCCCGGGATGTTCACGAGAATCGCCGGGATGCCGGCTCCCAGCCGGGACGAGGCGTAGAGCGCGACCATGAAGACGAGCCCGGTCTCCGGGTCCATCGCCAGGGTCAGCGGCAGCAGGATGATGATCGTGTTGGCGGCGCTGAATCCGGGGATCGCCCCGACGATGAGCCCGAGCAGGATGGAGGGCAGGATCACCCACCAGTAGGAAAAGGTGCGCGCGAACTGCTCTGCGAAAATCTCTATCGAGAATTCCATCTCAGAACATCCTCTGCATGAGCATCTCGAACGGGCCCGCGGGGAAGCGGGTTTCGAAGGCGACCACGAAGAGCAGCCAGCCGCCGATGGCGAGCACCGCCGACAGCGCGGCGATGAACCCCTTGCTTCTGCCCCCGTTCAGCACCGCCATCGCCAGCGCGAGGAACAGGAACGTGGTGAGCGTGAAGCCGAGCCAGGGAACGACGAAGATGTAGGCCACCGTGAGCCCGAGGAGGACCAGCCGCCTGGGCACGAAGGAGGTCGGCTCTATCAGCCCGCCGATGCCGAGCGACACCTCGCCCCGGCGCAGGGCCAGCGCAGTGCGGACGAACAGGGCGAGGCACAGAAAGATCAGGATCGTGCCGACGAAGAGCGCGCTCGCCTGGGCGGTGAACGGCACGTCCACGATCGTCCACAGATAGTAGATCGAGAAAACCACCGCCACGGCCGGGATGATGAGTTCGCCGCCAATCGGCTTGCGGCGCCCGTGTTCCTGCTGACTGTCTGTCATAAATCTTCGCACCGGTGCGGCGCGTCCCCTCGACTGTCGCCGGCCCGCTGCGGCCGGCGAAGGCCGTTGCCCCTGTTGATACGAGGCGGGGCGGCACGCCCAATCCGGTCTGCCGCCCGCCCTTCGTCTTGCGCCGGCGGCCGTGGCCGCCGGCGAACCGCTACGACTTCTTCTGCTTGCCGGTCAGGTACTGCTTGTACTGCTGGCCGATCTCGGTGATGGAGGCGACGTACTTCTTGCAGTCCTCCGCCGAGCCGTACATGAAGTATTCCCACGGCGCCTTGGTCTTCTCCACCGCCGCCTTGTAGGCAGGGTCGCCGTACACCTTCTCGGCGGTGCTCACCAGGGTCTTGTAACGGTCGGGATATTTCTCGACCGCCTCGGTCTGGATGCCGAAGGCGCGCGCCCCGGCGACGAGCGGCGGGAGGTTCATGTTGAAATGCTTGTTGACCAGAACCGCGTCCGGAATCTTATCGGGCAACGCATTCTTGTCATCGAACAGCGCCACGATCTTGAAAGCGCTGCGGCCGACGATGCTCGAGGTGGGGAGGGCGCCGAAATCGACCTCGCCCGTCGCCACGCCGGAGAGGGTGTTGCGGCCGCCGGACAACGGGATCAGGTTGAACTTCGCGCCGGTCTTGTCGGCGAGCGCCAGAGCGCCCAGGGAGGCCGGATGCGCCAGCCGGCTGACGCCGACGTTCAGCGTCCGCTTCTTTCCTTCCGCAACGACGTCGTCGACGTTCTTCAGCTTGCTCTTCGTGCTGACGAACAGGCAGCCCGGATCGGCGTCCACCTGCGCGAAGTAGAAGTATGAGTCGATCGGGAAGGTCGGCGGCTTGACGACCCAGTTCAGCACCTCCGCGCCCATGTTGCCGAACAGCAAATGATAGCAGTCGCGCGGCGCCTTGCCCATGAAGGTCTCGTAACCCACGCGGCCGGCCGCGCCCGGATAGAACGCCGGCTCGAAATTGGTCTTGATATGGTTCTTCCAGATGCTGGCGAAGGCCCTGAGGTTCCGGTCCGCGCCGCCGCCCTCGCGCGTCGGCACGTAGACCTTGATGTTGCGCTCCGGGAATGCCGCCGCCATGGCCACCTGGAACGGCAGCGTCGCCAGCGCGCCCGCGCCGAGGGCCGCGCCAGATCCCTTGAGGAAACCGCGGCGCGAAAAATCGTCGTCGAATCGGTCCATTTGAATTATCTCCCTTTATCCCGTCACCCTGGTGGGACGTGCCGTGCCCTCCCGGCCCGGCATGCGCCCCGCGCGCCGTAGCGTACTCGGCGCCATTCTTTACTGTATGGCCAATCGTTGTTGATTTCCCGGGGCCGGTCAAGGGGAACCAATCGCATATTGGGCGAGGTCGGGGAAATCAGGAGTCGGCGCCCAGCGCCCCTGCGCAGGCGGCGAGGGCAGGGTGCAGCCGCAGGATTTCGCGGACGGTCTCTTCGCCGGAAAGGGTCTGCCACGGGCCTTCGATACGGATCGCCTCCTCGCCAGGAGCCGGCCTGCCGTCGGTGGCGGCGAGCATCCGCTCGAACAGCCACGGCCAGTCGACGATGCCGTCGTCCAGGTCCGGGTCTGGGCCGCCCCGGGCGGCGAGGCAGTCCGGCGCCCAGGCCCAGCGGGCGATCTCGGCGGCTTCCAGCCTTACGCGGAGCGCGGATCCGGTTCCCTCGCCATGCGCCAGCACCCAGAGCGCGGCGCGGCCGGCGCGGGGATGGTTAGCGGCGGCGTCGGCGACGATCTCTCCGGTTTCGCCGCCGAACGGTCCGCAGCGGGCGAGCACGATGTCGGACCGGCGCAGCGCAGGCGCGGGCGCCTCCGGCGACAGTTCCGCGAGCGCGCGGCCCACGGCGCGCAGCCGCGCCGGGCGACGGTCCTCCAGCCGGTAGACGTCGCCATCGGCGGGATCGAGGCCGCCGTTCATGGCCAGCGTCGAGAAGCGCGGCGATAGCCGGCGCGAATCCGACAGCAGAGAGTCCAGCCCGGCAAGCGCCTGCCAGATGCAGTGGCTAGGCGCGCGCGTATCGAAGACCAGGGCGAGGCGGCGCACTGTGACGGCCCGCGCGGCGTCGCGCAGAACATGATCGCGCGGCAGGGCCGTGCAGAGCCGGCGCAGCGGCGGCGCGCCGATGTCGGTGGGCGGCTGCGGGGCGTCCGCGGCATTCATCGACTGCCAGACATCGACATGCTCGGCCAGCAAGTGCGCCGACAGTTGTGGCAGTCCGGTCATCATACCCCCCATGTGAAACCCATGTGACGGGTAAGGAGAAAAACCGGCCGCACAGCGATAACGCATTTACCTTCTGGCACGGACGACTCGGCTGCGTTAGAATCGGCGCCGCATCCACGATATTCAGGATGCAGCGTTAGAGTAAAACACATAACAGAATTCCCTGGGGAGGCCGTCGTCTTGGCGCATATCGCCAACCTGTACAATCAAATCATTCTCTTGTTCCGCATCCTCTCGGGAATCGTGGTCGTCTGCGTCTTCGCACTGATCGTGACCGATGTGCTGGTGCGGCTGGCCGGCTTTTCGCCGTGGATTTATTCGAGCGGCCTGGTCGAGTACGGCCTGCTCTGGTTCACGATGCTGGCCGCGCCGTGGCTGGCGCGGATCAAGGGGCACGTCTTCATAGACGCGGTCAAGGTGCTGCTGCCGGCGCCGGTGCAGAAGGCGATGGCCAAGATCGTATACGTGATCTGCATCGTGTCCTGCCTCGTCTTCGCGTATTACGCGGGAGGGCTGTTTCTCGACGCGATCCGGCTCGGCCAGATGGACGTCCGGGGCGAGGAAATGCCGCTCTGGACCTTGCTGGTGCCGATCCCGGTCGGATTTACGATGGTTGCGATCGAGTTCATCCGGTTCCTTGTCGGTATCGACGACATGTACGCCACGGCCGAGAAGGAAGGCATCTGACGATGGAGTGGTACTGGGCTTTCGCCCTGCTGCTGGGCATGATCGTCGGCATGATGGCCATCGGCATGCCGGTGGCGATCGGCTTCCTGACCACGAATATCATCGGCTGGCTGTATTTCAACGGCTGGGACCCGGCTGCCATCCAGCAGGTCGTCGACAACTCCACCATCCTTATCACGCGGTTCACGCTCGGCCCTGTGCCGATGTTCATCCTGATGGGGTCGCTGTTCTTCCACACCGGGCTGGCGATCCGGGTGTTCGACGGGCTCGACGCGCTGTTCGGACGGCTGCCGGGGCGGCTGTGCTTCCTGACCGTGGCGGGCGGCGCGGTGTTCTCGACGCTGACCGGCTCCAGCATGGCCAATACTGCGATGCTGGGGTCGCTGATGGTGCCCGAGATGCAGCGCCGGGGCTACAGCCAGCAGATGTCGATGGGGCCGATCCTCGGCACCGGCGGGCTGGCGATGATCATTCCGCCGTCGGCGCTCGGCGTGCTGCTCGCCAGCGTGGCCAGCATCGACGTCGGCCGGCTGCTGATCGCGGGCCTCCTGCCCGGCTTCGCCCTGGCCGGGCTGTATGCCGGCATGATCGCGCTGCAGCTCTGGCTCAAGCCCGGCTCTGCGCCCCCCTACGAGGTGGAGCCGACGCCCTGGCTGCAGAAGATCCTTCTGGTCACCGTCAACATCCTGCCGATGGGCCTCGTCGTCTTCATGGTGGTGGGGTTCATCGTGTTCGGCTGGGCGACGCCCACCGAATCGGCGGCGTTCGGTGTACTCGGCGTGATCGTACTTGCGGCGGCGTTCCGGATGCTGGCCTGGCCGGCGATCGTCATCTCGGTCAATGGCACCGTGCGGGTCGCGGCGATGGTGTTCTTCATCCTGATGAACTCCACCGTGTTCAGCCAGCTCCTGGCGTTCTCCGGCGCGACCTCGGGCATGCTCGAATGGGTGACCGGGTTCCAGATCGACCGGCTGCTGATCCTGCTGGCGATGTTCGTCGTACTGCTCGTGCTCGGCATGTTCATGGACGCGGTGTCCATGATGCTGATCTCTGTTCCGGTATTCTTTCCGCTGGCCCAGGCGCTGGGCTTCGACCTCATATGGTTCGGGCTGTTCGTGCTTGTCGCCATCGAGATGGCCGGCACCACGCCGCCGTTCGGGCTGCTGCTCTACGTCATGCTCGGCGTGGCGCCGCCGGGCACGTCGCTGATCGACGTGTCCAAGGCGGCGTTCCCCTTTCTGGTCTGCGACACGATCCTGCTTCTCATTCTCGTGGCCTTCCCGGGGCTCGCGCTCTGGCTGCCCGGCATGATGGGCTGACGGATTTCGGAGGGCGGACTCCGTCCGCTTCATGAGGCAGCGCTCCCGCCCCGCGCCTTTTCCTGCCGAGTACCGGTTCAAGCAGGCGCACAAAGAAAACGGCGCCGCCCCGAAAGGCGGCGCCGCCGTGCGTTTCGGCCCTGCGGACCCCCTTACTTGATCGGCACGAAGAGCTTGGGCTTCAGCTTCTCGTAATCGACGGTGTATTTCAGCTTGTCGTTCTCCGCCCACTTGGCGGCGTAGATCGTCCTGATATACGCCTTGGCGTATTCGCCCTCGAGCTCGATGTCCTGCACCCCCGCCTTGGCCAGCTTGGCATCGTCCTCGACGCCCTTGTCGACCATGATCTGGGGGCTCTTCTGCTCGTAGATCCGGGCCTGCTTTTCGAGCTGCTCCTTCTCCGCCGCGGACAGCGAATTGTACTTGTCCTTGTTGATCAGGACGAGAATCGAGGCGCCGAAGAAATCCGGCTTGATTCGGTATTTGAGGAATTTTTCCCAGCCGTACTTGCCGACGGACCCCCACGGCCACGCGAGTCCCTCCACCACGCCGCGCTCGAGCGCGGAGTACACGTCCGGGGCGGAGATCACTACGGTGGTTGCGCCCATCGCCTTCAGGAACGGATTGTAGAGGCCGGTGGAGCGGATCTTGAGGCCCTTCAGGTCCACCCCGAGCTCCTTGCTGAGCTTCGGTTTGAAGGAGGTGTACATGTAGAACTTCTGGCCGCCGAAATGCGTCCACGCAATGATGCGGGCGTTGAGGTTCTTGCTCCAGGCTTCCTGCATCATGTCGAAGCCGCCGTTCTTGCGGATCTCCTCCAGCGACTTGTTCTGGACGCCGGGCAGGCGGGCTTCGCCGAACAGCCCGCCGTAATAGGCGGCGGGGCAGAGGAGAACGTCCACCACGCCGCGCTGCAGGGCCGGCGCCGCCTTCTGGGGCGGCGTGACTTCGGGGCCGCCGAGGTAATTGATCGTGACAGCGCCCTTCGCGTCGTTGAGCGGCTTGACGAACGTATCGAAGAACGCCTCGATGTAGTCGTGACTCTTGGCGAAACAGCCGAGAGCCTTGAGCGTTGCCGCACTGGACGGCGCTGCCCAGGAGGCAACGGCCAGTGCGAGAGCGGACACAACTAGCTTTTTCATGCAATCTCTCCCTCTTTTGATGTCTGTCTTTTGATGTCTGTGAAATTTGCCGGCGCAGCCCGATTGTTTCGGCAACGGCCGATTTTATGCCTCCCGTTTATGTCCGAGTATTGCGTACCCGCCGGATGAGGTAAAGGAACTTCCCGGCGCGCCGCGCGCGCGAAACCGGCCGGCAGGTCGCCGCGCCGCCCCGAACCGGCGGACCCCTTCTCGGACGCCGTCAGCTTCCCGGCCGGTACACCTTCGACTTCAGCGTCTTGTAGTCGACCTTGTATTCGCGCGTGTCGTTCTCGGCCCATTTGGCGCCGTAGATCGTGTTCAGATACGCCTTCGCGATGTCGCCTTTCAGCATGATCGTTTTGATGCCGGCCTTTTCCAGCTTGGCGTTGTCCACCTCGGACGCCTTGGCGAGCACGGCGTTGCTGTCCTTCTCGAACTTCTCGCCGTACTCCATCAGCAAATCCCGGTGCGCCTTGGAGAGCCCGTTGAACTTCTTCAGGTTGATGACCGTCATCGTGGTCGAGTGGTAGAAGTTCGGCCCGATCTTGTATTTCAGGTGTTTCTCCCAACCATAGGCGGCGACCGAGCCTTCCGGCCAGGCCAGCCCGTCGACCACGCCACGCTCCAGTGCGGGGTAGACGTCCGGCGGCGAGATGGTGAGGGGGTCGCCCCCATCTTCTTCAGGAAAGAGTTGTAGAGCCCGGTGGAGCGCATCTTGATGCCCTTCAGGTCCAGCCCCGTCGTCTTGCTCTGCTTCGGCTCGAAATTGGTGTAGATGAAGAAGGTCGACGCCTCCCAGTGGCCCCAGCCGAGGATCTTCGCGTTGATGCCTTTCGCCCAGGCTTCCTGCAGCAAATCGTAGCCTCCGTTCTTGCGCAGCTCCGCCGGCGACACGTTGTTCACCCCGGCCACGCGCGCGGCGGGCACCTGGGTCTGGTAGTAGGCGCTGGGGCAGTTCAGGATGTCGGTGAGGCCGCGGGCGAGGGCCGACGCCTGTTTCTGTTGCGGCGTGATCTCGGGACCGCCGATATAGTTCAGCTTGAGCCCCGTCTTTTCCGACATTTCCTGCAGCGGCTTCAGGAACGTGGCGAAGAACGCCGCGACCTGGTCATGCTTGACGTTGAAGCAGGTGGCGACGCGCAGCGTCTCCGCCTGGGCCGAGGCGGCGAAGGTAAACGCCAGCCCTGCGGCAAGGCTGAGTGTGTGTTTTGTGAACATTCCCTGGTCCTCCAAAATCGCATCTGCCGAAACGGAAAGGCCGTGCCTTAGTTTTCCCGGCACGGCCTTGTCTTCAGTATTTCGGAATTCGGAATCAGGGTAAAGCCGAATGAATTGACGGTCTGCGCTTCCTTGGCGGGACCGCCGTCCTAACTTATACCGAATGGGAGTCGAACAGCCTTTGGACACGGCCGGTATGCGGCAGCGCCTGCTTGCGCGGCAGGAAGAGCTGGAGCGGCTGATCGAAACCGGCCTCGAGGATTCGCGTCCGGCGGCGCTCGACCAGCAGCGCGTCGGTCGGCTGTCGCGCATGGACGCGATGCAGGTGCAGGCGATGGCGGAGGAAACCGTGCGCCGCCGCAAGCTCGAGCTTGCGCGTATTCACGCCGCGCTGCAGCGCATCGCGGAGGGCGAGTACGGATACTGCACATCCTGCGACGAGCCCATTGCGGCGAAGAGGCTGGAGAACGACCCGGCCACGCCGCTCTGCATCGGCTGTGCGAGCCGGGCAGGCTGAGGATTCCGGTACGGGCGGCGTACCGCGGTGTCGCGCTAGCGAATCCCGTCATCGTCGAGGACGTCGGGCGGCTCGCTTACGCTGAACGGCTCTTCGTCGTCGTCGCTGCGGGGATCGAGCGTGCCGACCACAGGGGTTGTGCGGGGCAGCGCGGCGAATGGGGTCTGTTCCTCCAGCGGCAGCGAGCCGCGCTGGTTCATGCGCCAGACGGTGAACCCGGCTGACAGAATGCAGACCGCCAGGATAAACGCGAACAGGCCGAGCGGGCCGACCAGGTCCATGGACGCCGCCGCCGCGATCGGGCCGGCGACGGCGCCGATGCTGTAGGACAGCAGCAGCCCCGCGGCGACGCCGACGAAATCCTCCTGACCGGCGTAGTCGTTCGCCAGGGCGACGGCCTGCGGGTAGATCACGAAGCCGAGCGCGCCGAAGGCGAAGCTGGCCGCCATCAGCACGATGATGGAGCTTCCGCCCAGCAGGACCAGTGCGGCGGAGGCGACCCCGAGCGCGAGAAACAGTCCGATGATGATCGTGCGCCTGTCCATCCGGTCGGACAGCATGCCGATCGGCCACTGCAGCAGCAGCCCGCCGAAAATGGCGGCCGACACGAACTGCGCCGTCTCTCCCTGACCCAGCCCGCTGAGCTGCGCGTAGGCGGGCGCGAGACTGTAGAACGCACCCAGCATCAACCCGCTGGTGAAGCTGGCGAACACCGCCAGCGGAGAGACCCGGTAGAGCGCGACGGGGCCGAGGCGGTTGACCGGCGGAATCGGCGGCGCCGGCGTGCGGCTCAGCGTCACCGGGATGACCGCCAGCGACATCACGGCGGAAACCAGCGCCAGCAGCGCGAAGCCGCCGGGGTCGTCGAGGGTCAGCAGGTACTGCCCGACCCCCTGCGACAGGTAGATCGAGATCATGTAGAGCGACATCACCTTGCCGCGCGTCTCGTTGGTCGAGCGCTCGTTCAGCCAGCTTTCGACGCACATGAACAGCCCGGCGATGGCCAGGCCTTCCATCAGCCGCAGCGCCGCCCAGACCAGCGGCGAGGCGAAGAAGCCGTGTACCAGCACCGCCGCCGAGTAGATCGAGGCGAGCGCGGCGAAGGCCCTGACATGGCCGACGGAGGAGATGATCCGGTCGCCACGCAGCGAACCGATGGCCAGCCCGGCGAAATAAGCGGCCATGACCAGCCCGGTGGTGGTCGCCGGCACGCCGGTCAGCGCCAGCCGGTAGCTCAGCAGCGTGCCCAGCAGCCCGTTGCCGAGCATGAACAGCCCGACCGCCGTCAGCAGCGCGGATATGGAGATGACCGTAGCGCGCATGGCGGGAACCTTAGCGGAACCCGCCTTGCTATGCGAGCCCGTGCGCGGGCGCCGGGCCCGCGCCGGACGTCAGGCGTCAGGCGGCGTTGCGCTTGGCGCGGCGCTTGCGCTCGATCGGATCGAGCCAGCGCTTGCGCAGACGGAGCGATTTCGGCGTCACCTCGACCAGCTCGTCGTCGTCTACGTAGGCGATGGCGCGTTCCAGCGTCATGCGCACCGGCGGCGTCAGCAGGATGTTCTCGTCCGTGCCCGCGGCCCGCATATTGGTGAGCTGCTTGCTCTTCAGCGGGTTGGCGTCGATGTCCTGACCCTTGCTGTGCTCGCCGATGATCATCCCGCCATAGACCTTCTCGCCCGGCGCGATGAACAGCGCGCCGCGGTCCTCCAGGTTCCACAGCGCGTAGGCGACGGCGTTGCCCTGGCTGGTGGAGATGATGACGCCGCGCCGCCGGTTCTCGATCGGGCCGCGGTCCGGCGCGTAGGCATGGAACAGCCGGTGCAGCACGCCGGTGCCGCGCGTGTCGGTCAGGAACTCGCCGTGATAGCCGATCAGCGCGCGCGACGGCGCATGGAACACGAGGCGCTGCTTGCCGCCGCCGGAGGAGCGCATCTCCATCAGCTCGCCGCGGCGGGCGCCCAGCTTCTCCACCACAACGCCGGAATACGCCTCGTCCACGTCGATGACGACTTCCTCGATGGGCTCCAGCTTCTGTCCGGTTTTTCGTCCTCGCGGAACACCACGCGCGGGCGGCTGACCGACAGCTCGAATCCTTCGCGCCGCATGGTCTCGATCAGCACGCCGATCTGCAGCTCGCCGCGGCCCGCGACCTCGAACGCGGTGGCGTCATCGGTGTCGCTGATGCGGATGGCGACATTGCCCTCGGCCTCGCGGGTGAGCCGGTCGCGGATCATGCGCGAGGTGACCTTGTCGCCTTCCAGACCGGCGAGCGGGGAATCGTTGATGGTGAAGGTGACGGCCAGCGTCGGCGGGTCGATGGGCCGCGCGGCCAGCGGCTCCACGCGGGCGGGGTCGCACAGCGTGTCCGCCACGGTCGCCTTCGCCAGCCCGGCGACGGCGACGATGTCGCCGGCCACGGCCTCCTCCAGAGCGGTGCGCTCCAGCCCGCGGAAGGCGAGCAACTTGCTGATGCGCGCGGTCTCGATGATCCTGCCGTCGCGGGAGACCGCCTTGACGGTCTCGTTCAGCCGGATGCGCCCGGATTCGATGCGCCCCGTCAGCAGCCGTCCGAGATAGGGATCGGATTCCAGCGTCGTCGCCAGCATGCGGAACGGCGCGCCGGGCTCCACCACCGGGGCCGGCACGTGCTCGCGGATCATCGCGAAGATGGCGTCGACGCCGTTGTCGCGGTCGTCGGGCGTGCTGCCCGCCCAGCCCTGCTTGGCGGAGGCATACAGCACGGGGAAGTCGAGCTGGTGTTCGTCGGCGTCGAGCGCGGCGAACAGGTCGAAAATCTCGTTCAGCACCTCGTTGACCCGCGCATCGGGGCGGTCGACCTTGTTGATGACGACGATCGGGCGCAGTCCGAGGGTGAGAACCTTGGTGAGCACGAACTTGGTCTGCGGCATCGGGCCCTCGGCCGCGTCGACCAGCAGCAGGCAGCCGTCCACCATCGATAGCACGCGCTCGACCTCGCCGCCGAAATCGGCATGGCCGGGCGTGTCGACGATGTTGATGTGCACGTCGCGCCACTCGACCGAGGTGCACTTGGCCAGGATGGTGATGCCGCGCTCGCGCTCCAGGTCTCCGGTATCCAGCGCCTGGGCCTGGACGGCCTGGTTTTCCCGGAACGTGCCGGACGAACGCATCAGGCAATCCACCAGCGTGGTCTTGCCGTGGTCGACATGGGCGATGATGGCGATGTTTCTCAGTGTCATGGGGACAATCTTCCGAAGGGGGTCAGCCGGCCTGTTCCATGGTGGCCAGCAGCTTGATATCGGGCCAGTCCTCGCCGGCCCGGTCGAGATGCCAGGCGTTGCGGGCGAGGAAGACGGGATCGCCGCGGTGGTCGTCGGCGATGGCGCCCTCGTTGGCCTTGATGAATTTCTTGAGCGCGGCCTCGTCGGGCGCGGAGACCCAGCGGGCTGTGTGCAGCGCGACCGGCTCGAACGCCACCGGCACGTCGTATTCGGTGCGGATCCGGTCGGCGAGCACCTCGAACTGCAGCGCGCCGACCACGCCGACGATCCAGTCGGTGCCGACGCGCGGCCGGAACACCCGGGCGACGCCTTCCTCGGCCAGCTGCGTCAGCGCGCGGCCCAGATGCTTCGCCCGCATCGGGTCGGTCGGTCGGACCCGCTGCAGATGCTCGGGGGCGAAGGACGGGATGCCGGTGAAATGGAGCGTCTCCCCCTCGGTCAGCGCGTCGCCGATATGCAGGTTGCCGTGGTTGGGTACGCCGATGATGTCGCCGGCCCATGCTTCCTCGGCCAGCTCGCGGTCCCGCGCCAGGAACAGCACGGGGTTGTGCATGGCCATCGTCTTGTCGGTGCGCACGTGGCGCAGCTTCATGCCGCGCCTGAAATGGCCGGAGGCGAGGCGGACGAAGGCGATGCGGTCGCGGTGCTTGGGGTCCATGTTCGCCTGGATCTTGAACACGAAGCCCGACACCTTGTCCTCGCCGGGCATGATCGGGCGTTCGGCGGTCGGCTGCGGGCGCGGGGCGGGGGCATGGCCCACCAGCCCTTCGAGCAGCTCGCCGACGCCGAAATTGTTGATCGCGCTGCCGAAATAGACCGGAGTCATGTTGCCGGCGAGATATGCCTCGCGGTCGAAGGCGGGGCACAGCCCGCGCACCATCTCCACCTGCTCGCGTAGCTCGGCGACGGCATAGTCGGGCAGCAGCGCGTCGAGCCTGGGGTCGTCCAGCCCGCGGCATTCCTCCACCCGGTGCGGCTTCACCCCGCGCCCCTTCCGGTCGAGCAGCACCAGCCGGTCGCCGATCAGGTCGTAGCAGCCAAGAAACCGCTGCCCCATCCCGATCGGCCAGCTTGCCGGCGTCACCTCGATCTGCAGCGTCTGCTCGATCTCGTCGAGCAGGACGAAGGGGTCCTGCGCCTCGCGGTCCATCTTGTTGATGAAGGTGATGATCGGCATGTCGCGCAGGCGGCAGACCTCGAACAGCTTGCGCGTCTGCGACTGGATGCCGCGCGCGGCGTCGATCACCATCACCGCCGAATCCACCGCCGTCAGCACGCGGTAGGTGTCCTCCGAGAAATCCTCGTGGCCCGGCGTGTCCAGCAGGTTGAAATAGCGGTCATCGTACTCGAAGGTCATCACCGATGCGGTGACGGAAATCCCGCGCTCGCGCTCCACCTTCATCCAGTCGGAATGGGCCCGGCGCTGCTCGCCGCGGGCCTTGACCGCGCCGGCAAGCTGGATCGCGCCGCCGAACAGCAGCAGCTTCTCGGTGAGCGTCGTCTTGCCGGCGTCCGGATGCGAGATGATCGCGAACGTCCTGCGCCGCGCCACGTGGGGAGGCAGCTTGGCGGCGGCATTGGCGCCGCGCGTGGCTAAGGTATCGTCCGGGCTCATCGCGGCGGGCGGATCGCAGTCTCAGGGATACGACAAACGGCCGGGTCGTCCCGGCCGCGCGCACTCTATATAGGGTACCGGCCCTCCAAGGCAAGAAGAACGCAGGGTGGCATGACCACAACCTGGTCACAATCCCCCTGGCGCGGGTGTCGTATAACGGCCCGGAGAAGGACGAATTACGGAAAGGAGACCATGATCCGGGCCATTGCCATCGTGGTTCTGGCGGCACTGGCCCTCGGCGGGTGCACGAGTGCGAAGGAATCCGATCCCGCCAGGACGGCGACGGAGCAGCTCCTGATCTCCAGCGCCGCCGACCGCGCCGCCCAGCGGCTGAATCTCGGCATTCCGCCGGGCACCAAGGTCTTTGTGGACGCGGCCAATTTCGAGGGTACCGACGGCAAGTACGCGGTGGGCGCGATCCGGGACCGTTTCCTGCGTGCGGGCATGGCGCTGGTCGCAGAACGCAAGGATGCGGCGGCGGTCGTCGAAATCCGCTCCGGTGCCCTCTCCGTCGACAGGGAGGAGTTCCTTATAGGTATTCCGGATTTCGTTATACCTATTCCGCTGGCCGGTGAGTTCACCTTCCCCGAGATCGCGCTATACAAGGATGCCAAGCGCCGCGCCATCGCCAAGTTCGCGGCCGTCGGCTACGGCGCGGGAAACGGGCGGCTCATCTCGTCCACCGCGGAGCAGTACGGATTCTCGCACAAGACCGAGAAGACCATCCTGCTGTTCCTGTCCTGGGAGCGGACCGATGCGGTTCCGAAGGAGCAGCCGGAAGAGGGCGGGGACCATCCGCCCGGGGTCCTGAAGGAATAGCAGGCCGCGGCTGCCGCTCTATATCTGAAACCCGCCTCGGCCCCGGCCCTGGAAGTTCTCGACGAACAACTCGTCCACCGCCGGCTTCTTCTTGATCAGCCCCTGCTCGTGGCTGTAGCCGATCATGTTCTCCAGCGTCCTGCGGTTCTGTTCGGTGAGCCCGTATTCCCACGGGTCGGGGCCGAGCAGGGCGCGCTCGTCCTCCCACTGCTCCATGTACCAGGCCAGCGGGACGATGCGCGGGTTGATCATGCGCTTCATGGCGATCGCCTTGGACTGGCCGAAGGCGCGCTGCAGATTGGTCGCGACCCAGGGGTTTTCCTCCAGGATCTCCCGCTTGATGCCGGTGACGTGCATGATCGGGAACATGCCGGTCTTCCGGAAGAAGGCGACCTCTTCCGCCTTGTAGTCGGGGAACAGCCGGCCGACCCGGTCGTCGCCCCTGATGATGGGCTCGATGATCGTGGAATGGATCACCGCGTCCAGCTCGCCCTCGGCCAGCATCTCGGCCACGTCCGAGCCGTCGGGCAGCACGGTCAGGTCGATGTCGGAGGGCAGCTCGACCTCCACGTCCTGGTCCATCTCCTGGAACCATTTGAGCTTGCGGTGCGGCACGCCGTACTCGTGCTCCAGGATGCCGCGCATCCACAGGATCGCCGTCACCTGCCAGTGCTTGATGCCGACGCGCTTGCCGATCAGGTCGGCGGGCTTTTCGATGCCGGCCTTTTTGTTGACGAAGACGAAGCCGTGGCGGAAGCGCCGGTGCAGGAAGACCGGGATCGCCTCGATCGGCAGCCCCTGGTCGTGCGCCACGAGGTAGGACGAGGCCGACAGCTCGCACACGTCGAACTCGCGGTTGCGCAGGAAGCGCCAGTGCCGCGTGGTCGAATCCATGTCGGTCAGCACGTTGAGGTCGATCCCGTCCGCGCGGACCGTGCCTTCCTTGATGGCGCGCACGATCTCGTAATCGCCGCAGGCGAGCGTTAGCGGAAGTCTGGACACGGTATTCTCCCTGTCTGCGTTTTCAGGCGCGGCTTTTTTCTAGCCCTGCCCGAGCCAGGCGGCAAGGGCGGGGCCGGTCTGGACCATCACCGTCGCCCCCAGCGCTGCGGTGCCGAGCCCGACGGCGAGGTTGACCCCGCTGAACCCCCAGGCGGCGACGCGCTGGGCGGAGCGGAGCGGCAGGGCGATGGTCAGCGACAGCGCGCCTATGCCGAGGATCGAGCCGGCGCCGAACAGCGCGACATAAGCCAGCCCGGACCGCACGTCGACGATCTCTGCCGCGGCCACCACCACCAGCGCGGCGGACCCTGCCATGCCGTGCATCAGCCCGACCACCAGCGCCCGGGGCACGATCCCCGTCGCGTGATCGTGGCGGTGCGCGTGGGTCGATTTCGCGTGGTCGCCCTCGCCGGCATGGGAATGCAGGTGCAGGTGAACCCCGCCCGCGCCGTGGCGGTGGGCGTGGACATGCTTGCGGTCGCGCACCGCCCGGCGGAGCACGTCGGCGCCCAGCCCGACCAGCATGACGCCGACGGCGAATTCCGCCGCCAGGGCGACATTCTGCTTGAGCGCGGCGTCCGACAGCAGCACGGCGGCGCAGACCAGGAACAGGGTCAGCGCGTGGCCGAGGCCCCAGGACAGGCCGGTGCGCAGCGTCTCGCGGGTCGACCGGCTGCGCGTCGCCAGCGCGGCGACGGCCGCGATATGGTCGGCGTCGAGCGCGTGACGGATGCCGAACAGGAACCCGAGGACGAAGATATATGTCATGAACGGATGGTACCGGGGCCGATGCGGGGCCGCACAGTATCACCGCGCCGGGCGCGGCGGAAGGCGGCCGCGGGCCGCCGTCTCCGGCGGCCCGCGCGGGATCAGTAGGCGGGGAAGGGCAGCTTGTCGAACTTCGCCCGGATTCTGCGGCGCATCTCCTCGCTGACGTCCACCACCGGCGGGAAGCTGCCCTTGAGGTACTGGTCGTAGGGGATGCAGGCGTCGACCAGGATGCGGTTGTTGAAATTGCCGGGCAGGTAGAGCGGGTCGCGCTTCGACGCCCAGGCCTTCTGGATGATGTCGATGTCGCTGCACGGATCGAACCGGGTGGACATGGCCCACAGCACCTGGTCGAGGTCGCCGGCGTCGATGTCGTCGTCCACCACCACGGTCCACTTGCCGGCATAGGCGCCGCCCTGGCAGTTGGCGGCGACGTGCAGCACGTTGCGCGCGTGGCCGGGATAGCGCTGCTTGATCTGGATGGCGGTGAAGCGGGTGGCAGGGCCGCCCTCGTGGTTCCACACGCCCCTGATGTCCGGCAGGCCACAGGCCTCCAGCGCGCGCCAGATCTCGGCGGCGCCGGCGATGCCCTTCAGCAGCCCGGTCTCGTCCACCGGCTTGTGTTGCGGCGCGCAGCAGATGATCGGGTCGTTGCGGTGCAGGATGGTCTTGATCTCGACATAGGGCCGGGGCACCGAGTCGTCGGAGTAGTAGCCCATCCACTCGCCGAACGGGCCTTCCTCCCTTACCTGGCCGGGGCGGGCGACGCCCTCGATGGCGATCTCGCAGTCGGCGGGGATGGGGAAGCCGGTATAGGGACCCTTGATGCAGTCGATCGGCTTGCCCTTCAGCCCGCCGGCGAAATCCAGCTCGCAGACGCCCTCGGGCAGCGGGCTCGCCGAGAGCATGTAGAGCAGCGGGTCCTGGCCGACGAGGATGACGAACTTGCACTCCTCGCCGCGCTCGAAATACTTGTCACGGTGGATGCGGCCGTGCTTGCCCTCGGTGATCTGGCAGCCGATGGTCTTCGCGTCGTAGACCTGGTTGCGGTAGGTGCCGACATTGTACTTGCCGTTGTCGGGGTCCCTGGTGATGACGCAGTTGGCGGTGCCGATATAGCGCGCGTTGTCCTTCTCGTGGTGGCGCGGCACGGGGAATTTCAACACATCGATCTCGTCGCCGGCCTGCACGTTCTCCATCACCGCGCCGGTCTCCACGATGCGCGGCGGGATCAGCTCCATCGACTGCATGCGCTCGTGATAGCGCTGCACGATGTCGCATTTGCGGTCGTACTCGACCGGCAGGCCCAGTGTCATCGCCACCCGCCGGACCGAAGAGAACTCGCCGTAGAGGGTGCGGAATCCCTGCGGGTAGTCGGGGATGTTGTCGAACAGGATCGCCGGCGCGTCGCCGCGGCTCTTCTCCGTCATCATCTGGGTGATACTGCCCATCTCGGCGTCCCAGTGCGCGCCGTCCACCCGCAGCAGCTCACCCAGCCCGTCGACCTTCTCGATCCAGTCCCGGAGCCCGTCATAGGCGACCGTGTCGTTCGCCTGCGTGCTGCGTGCTGTATCGTCCATGGCTGGCTCCCGTTTCCTGCGTGCGGCTCATGATAGGCGGGACGATTTCACACCACCACCGTCCCAAAATCAAGGACGATTCCCATTTTTGGTACGGTTTATCCAGTACCCGTCCTGCCCCGGCTGACCATGGAACCCTGGATCGGCCGCAGCGCCGTCAGCGGCGCGTGGTACGGCCGGTCCGTCGCGGCAGCGCCGCTAGCAGCAGCACGACGCCGAGTGCGACCGCCGACAGCACGCCGAACCAGGCGATCGCGCCGATGGCCCAGCCCCAGCGGTCCGCGCAGGCGAACAGCGAGGCCGCGAGCCCGGCTGTCCCGGCGAGCCGGAGGGTGAGCGCCGCGCCACGGCCGGGCGCGCGGTCGAACAGCGTCCGGTGATGCCTGTCCATCGCCAGCGCAAGCGCCGCAAAGCCGGCGAAGGCGAGGATGAACGCCGAAAGCGCGCTCATGCCGGCGCGCGCCCGGCCATCCAGGCAGTAAAGGCGAAGGCGGCGCCCATGACGAGCATGGTGAGATCGAACCCGGCGAGCTCCCACATCGCCGCCGGCAGGGTGACGCCGAGATGCCTGTCGGTCGTCAGCGCGTTGAGGACGGGCAGCAGGCCGAACGTGCCGGCGGCGATCCACATCTGTTCCACCCAGCCGCGCCGGGCGGGCCGGACGAAGGCGTGCAGCAGCATCGCGGCCCAGACGATGAACATGGCGTGCGCCTCCCACGCCGCGCGCCCCTCGATGCCCACCGGGATCAGCCGGTTGGCCCAGAAATAGGCGGCGACGGCGACCGGCAGTCCCATGATCGTGCCGATATTCAGCCGCTCCACCAGCCGGAAGCCGAACGTATCGCCGATCCGCGCCCGCCGCTTCGCGGTCCACAGCACCAGCCCCGCCCCGATCATCGCCGTGCCCATGAGGCCGGAGAGGAAATACAGCCAGCGCAGGACAGGGCCGGCGAACAGGCCTTCGTGGAGGCCGAGGAGGGTCTGATAGGCCGCGAAGGGCGCCGAGCGTTGCGCGGACGTGCGCAGCAGATCGCCCGTAACGCCGTCGAACTCCATGCTGGTGCGCGCCAGCGTGGGCGTCGGCGCGCCGCCGGTGACGACGATGCGGGCATTGGCGTCGCCGGGGTTGTAGAGGTTGATGAAGAGCAGCGCGCCGTTTTCGATTGCGTTTTCTGCCCGGCGCAGCACCGGCCCGAGCGGCGCAAGCGTCGCCGGATTGCCGGCACGCGCGACGATCCGGTCCCGGCCGGACAGCTCGTTGAAATAGGTATCGCGCGCGTCCGGCTGCACGCCGTAGCTCGCCGCTATCACGGGCGCCATGTAGAGGTAGGCGAAGAAGATCAGCCCCGAATAGGCGATCATCAGGTGGAAGGGCAGGGCCAGCACGCCCAGCACGTTGTGGGCATCAAGCCAGGCGCGCTGCCCGGCGCCGCTGCGGAACGTGAAGAAGTCGCGAAAGAATCGCTTGTGGACGATCACACCAGTGACGATGGCGACGAGCATGAGCATGGTGCAGACGCCGACAATCCAGTTCGCCGTCCGCGCCGGCAGGTAGTGGAGGTCGTAGTGCATCTGGTACAGGAGCTGACCGCCGCCGGTGGCGCGGCGCCGCACGGGCTCGCCGGTGACGGGGTCCAGATCGACGCGACCCGACGCGCCGTCCGCGCCCGACGGGGTGCGCCAGATCAGCGTCAACTCGGGTGCTCGGTGGCCGGGAAGGCCCATGAACCAGCGTTCCGCGTTCGGGGCCTCCGCCATGAGGCGCCGGAGGCCCATGGCGACCGCCGCCTCCATCGGGACCGCGGCCTGCGGCAACGGCCGTTCAGGCTGCATCCAGCGGTCGATCTCGGTATCGAAATAGCCGGCGGTGCCGGTCAGGAAGATGAAGAACGAGACCCAGCCGGCGACCAGTCCGGCCCAGATGTGCACCCACCCCATCGACTGGCGGAAGGCGCCTTTCATGGCGCTGGGTTAGCGGGCAGCAGGACCCACAGCGCCAAGCAGCCCGCCGTCGCTGCGCCGATTCCCAGCCACATCCGCGTCAGAGACCGTTCGGCGAACACCCAGAGAATCGCGGCGAGGTAGACCGCGAAGCTCGCCAGCAGCCCCGATACGACGGCGTCGGGCCGGGCCAGCGGCAGCGCGGAGGACAGGCAGACCGAAACGGCGATGGCCAGCGCATAGCCGCCGAGCCCTGCGGCGGCCAGGCGCTGGAGAACCTCGCCGGTTCGATGCGGCCTTTTCATGGGCCGCCTAGAAGTCGCTTTTCACGGACAGCTTGAAGGTGCGCGGGTCCCTCGCGACCACCCCGCCGAACCTGGGACCGGCCCATTCATTGGAGTCGAAAACATTGGTGACGTTGAAACGGACCGTGACGGGCGTTCCGTATGCGGTAACCGCATAGCGCGCGCCAAGGTCGAGCTGGGCCCAGTCGGGAATCTCCTGCGTGTTCGCCTGGTCCACGTACTGCTCGGACGCGTAGCTCAGAAAGCCCGTCAGCGTCATCCCCTCGACGAACGGCGTATCCCACTCGGCCCCGAGCCGCGCCTGCCACTCGGGCACGAGCGCCTTGTTGCCTTCGTTCACGCCTCCGGCCGTTTCGGTAAGGACCGCATTCAGGAAGCTCACGCCGCCGAGAAGCCTGATGCCCTTGGCGATCTCGCCGAAAAGGCCGACCTCGACGCCCCGGTGACGCTGCTCTCCGTCGACGCTGAATATGTTCGTCGCCGGGTCGGTGATGGCGCTCGGCAGCGTAGTCTGGAACACGGCAAGGGTAGCGGCAAACCTGCCGAAATCCACCTTCACGCCCGCCTCGTACGATTCGGTCGTGAAGGGCGCGAACACGTCGCCGGCGTTCGCGGTACCGGTCGGCGCGGTCTGGCCCCGTTCCAGGCCCTCGATGTAGCTGGCATACAGCGACACGTTCTGCCACGGCTTAACCACCAGCCCGACCATCGGCGTAACGGTGTCCTCGTCATAGATGCTCGTGGCGTCTCCGGTAGTGGTGTTGTAGTTGGTGAGGTCGATCCGCTGATGGCGGACGCCGACCGTGAGCTGCACGCGCTCCTCCAGGATCGACATTGTGTCGCCCAGCACGAAGGATGTGAGCTCCGCATCGAAGCCTTTCCTCGTGTCGTCGAGGTCGGGCGCCAGTGTAGCGGGCACCGTGGCGAGGTTCGGGTTGTAGATGCTGGAAGCAGGTATGGCCGATGTCGTCAGCGCCCGCGCCTGGTACTCCTGTTGCCATGCAAAGGCTGCCACAGCCTGGTGTTGCACGGGCCCGGTCTGAAGCGCCGCCCTCGCGCCGGCGGTCGACGTCCAGTTGTGCATTTCCCGCGTGAAACCAATCATGTTGCCGGCGGAAAGCGTTCCATCGACATTGTTGATCTGACGACTGGAAAAGGCGCTCTGGCGCTCGGTCTGGGCGCCGCCGGCCTTGATGAAGGCGGTAACGCCCCCGGTAATGTCGAACTCGCCGTGCAGCGCGCCGTAGTAGCCGGTGACATCGTTGAACTCGGTGGGCGCGTTCCAGTTCGTCCGTGTATCCGGTGGGCTCGGAACAAACGCAAGGCCGTTGGCGACGCCGAGCTGGAACCGGCCCCCCTGGGTGTGCATCTCCTGGTATCCGAGATCCGCCGCCAGCCGGAACCGGTCGCCCCGATAGTCGGCCGCCAGAACCGCCAGACGCGAGTCCCTGGACGCGTGGTCGATCGGCAGGTCGCCGGCGAGAAGAGCGCCATTGACCCGGACGCCGAACTCCTTGTTCTTGCCGAACCGCCGCCCGACGTCCCCATGCGCGCCCACCTGGCTGTCGGAGACATAGGAGCCGGTGAGGCTCGTCAGCGGCTCGTCCTCGGCCCGTTTCGGCACAAGGTTGACGACGCCGCCGATGCTGGTGCCGGAGGTGGGCGAGGCTGCACCGTTCAGCAGCCCGCTCGGTCCGCGCAACAGCTCGACCCGTTCCGTTGCCTCGAGGCTTCCCGTGCTTTCGAGCTGGAAAAGGCTCAGCCCCGGCAGGCCGTCGTACAGGTAGCTGCTCGGGTTGGAATCGAAGCCCCTGATGGAGACGTTGTAGAAGCCGGTGCTCGCGGGCTGTCCGATGACGACGGACGGATCGGCGCGCAGCACGTCGTCGATGTAGGTCGCCTGCCGGTCCTCGATGAACTTCGCCGTGAAGCTGGTCTGGCTGAACGGCGTATCCATCATGTCCTTGTTGCCGAGGACGCCGAGCTTGCCGCCGCGTGCGATCTGGCCAGCGGTGCCTTCAAGCACGGGCGGCAGGTTACCGATCTCGGCTTGGTGCGTGGACGCCCGTCCCTCGACGGTGATGGGGTTCAGCGTCATCGCGCCCGACTCGTCCTCGATCCTCGTCAGTGTCACGGCGCGGTCGCCGGCGGGGCGCCACGTAATGCCGGTGCCACCGAGCAGGATGTTCAGCGCCTCCGCCGGCGTGTGGCGGCCGGACACGGCGCGGGAGCGCTGGCCCTGGGCGAGGGGGCTGGGGTAGGTGAGCTGCCAGCCGGACTGGCGGCCGAACGCGGTCAGCGCCTCCGGCAGGGGCTGGGCCGGGATATCGAACCGCAGGGCGTTCTCCGCCTGGGCCTGCTGCAGCGCGGCCGCGTCCAGAGGCACCGCGATGCCGGGCGCGTCCGCGGGCAGGGCGCCGCCGGCCCCCGCCGCCCTTGCGTCCGCGGGGAAAAGGGCGGCCCACAGCACGGCTGCGGCCATGCCGCCCCGCATAACCATGCCCGGTGTTCCCTCCGTTTGCCTGTCCATGATCGCCCCAGCCTTCCATGTGCCTGTTTATGAGAATGCGACTTACTCGCATCGGTTCACGGTAGAGACGGATGGGGACAGGGAATGGTGAACAGGTTTTTTCTGAGGGACCGGCGCAGGTCTTCTTACACCAACCGGCGCGGTCGCCATCCTTCCGGGCCAGTCTCAGCGGCCGGAGACGACCAGCAGCCAGGGGCCGACCTGCGTCACGCGCCCGCCATGCGATTGCGCCACCGAACGCACGGCCTCTGCCGGCCGGGCGAGGTCGTAGAAGCCGCTGACGCGCTGCGCGCCCAGCGCCTCGTCTCGGAGCAGGATGACGCCGCGATGATAGCGGCCGAGCTCGTCCAGCACCTCGGCGATGGTCCAGCCGTCGACCACGAGCTGCCCGCGGCGCCAGGCGGCGATGGTGTCTGGCGCCGGTGTCTCGCGGCGCACGGCGCGGGTGCGTCGGTCTATGCGCACGGCCTCGCCGCGCCCGAGACCGTCGCGCGGGCCCACATCGCGCCCCGCCATGCGGACCGCCACGCGGCCCTGCTCCACCGCCACATCGACGGCCGCCCCGTCGAGCCGGACATCGAACCGCGTTCCCAGCACCTCGATGCGGGCCGGTCCGGCGGCCACGGCGAAGGGGCGGGCTGCGTCGCGCCTGACGTCGAAATACGCGCGGCCGCGCAGCAGCGCGACGTTCCGCCTGTCCGCTTCATAGGTCACGCGCAGCGCGGTATCGGTGTCGAGCTGCATGCGGCTGCCGTCGGGCAGCGCGACGGTCCGAGTCTCTCCCGTCCCGGTCGCGTGGTCGGCCGTGAGATCGCGAAAGCCGCCCGTCGCGGCGTAGAGCGCGAGCCCGGCGGCCAGCGCGCCGCCGCCCGCCAGCCATTGCCGCCGGCTGAGGACCGCCGGACGCCGGGGCGCGAGCGGCGGGGCGGCGCCTGGCGCAGGCAGATGCCGCCATTGCTCGCCGAACGCCGGCGGCATATGCGGGGCGGCCGACCAGATACGGCGGACCTGCGCGTAGGCGTCTGCATGCGCGCCGCTTTCCGCCAGCCACGCCCGGAAGGCGGCGTCGAGCTCGGCGTCCTCGGGCCGGCGCTCGATTTCCGCGAGCCAGTCGAAGGCCGCCTCCCATATCCTGTCGTCGATCTCGTCCGGACGTTGGGTCATCAGGGCGTCCTGCTCGGAATCCGTCCGAAAGCCCGCTTCCCGGCTAGCGCCGGAAGGCTTTCGCCGCTCACTGGATCAGACGGTTGACGCAGGCCCGGTGTGAACCGGAAAGATGGCGACGGCCCACTGCTCAACGCGGAGTCCAGGATCGGTGCAGCCGCTTGCTGCAATGGACCGTCGCCTGGCGCAGCAGGCGGTAGGCGAACCCGGCCGAGATATCGAGAGCGGCCGCGATCTCGTCGACCGAATGGCCGCCGATGCGGTTCATCTCGAACACCAGCCGCGTGCGGTCGGGCAGTCCGGCCAGTGCCTCCGCCAGCTCGCGCAGCATGTCCTGCGTGATTGCGTCCTGCTCGGGCGTGGGCGCGGCGCTGGGGACGGCCAGCGGAACGTCCTCCCTCGCGCCGTAGCGGATTTCCAGGGCAAGCCTGCGGGCGCGGTCGATGGCGAGGTTGCGGACAAGGCGGAACAGGTAGGAGGCGGGCTGGCGGATTTCGTTGCCGGGCGGCAATTCAGCCAGCCTGATCCAGGCGTCCTGCACCACGTCCTGGGCGCGGAACCGGCAGCCGAGCACGGGCGCGACAGAATCCACCAGCGCCGCATAATGCGTCAGATAGGCCGCTTCCAGCGGATTGCCCCGGTTCGGTTTGGATCGCTGCACCATCGTCCCCATCGGCCCGATTCCGCCGCCGTCGGGACAGACCCGCGGCGCGCCGTGCCGATATCTTAAATGAGAACGATTCTCATTTCTACAGGGCAGGAACGACGTTCGCGGCGGGCGCGAGGGTCAGACAGCCGGCGTGGCGAAGAGCAGCGACTTGATGATCAGGGGGACGACCTTCGTGGCCTTGATCACCTCGCCGAGATCGATGAAGTCGAACTCGTGCAGGTGGACGTTGTCGATGGAGATGACCTCGCCCTTCACGCCCAGCTCGCGGGACAGGATGTTGCCCAGCGTCCTGCCGGCGTCGCCGTCCATCACCGTGATCAGCGGATGCGCGGCGTCGGCCACCGTCTTCGGCAGCCCGGCGCAGATGCCGGAGGCGAGGGCGTGCAGCCGCGCATGCAGCGGATCGCCGCCCCAGTTGAAGGCCAGCGCGAGGCGGTCTTCGCCCTCCACCATGTCGAGCCGCTCCAGCGCGGCCCGGATCGACTCCGTCACCTGCACGGCGGTGAAATCCCCGGTCAGGTCCACGTCGAGCCGGGCGACCGGCACGTTGCGGATCGGCAGGTTCTCCGGCTCGGAGATGAAGATCGTGTTGCCGCTGACCTGCACCGTGAACTGCGAGGCGCCGACCACGGTGGCGCGGATGCCCTGGCCCGGATCGTAGACCGGGTAGGGGACGGTCTTGTGGCCGAGCTGGTGGCGCAATTCGTTGGCGAGGTCGAGGCCGAGATCGTCGTGGTCCTCCGTCTCGCGGCCGTAGATGAATTCCGACACCCCGCCGGAAAACGTCACCGCGTCGATGGCCGGCGTCTGCGGCAGCATCTCGACCAGCGACAACGCCTTGCAGAGCGGATCGTCCGGCTTGCGGTTGGCGTAGGCGCAGATGACCTGCACCATGCGCTTGACCAGCGCCTTGCGGTCCGCGGCGGGCAGCGCCTCGCCCATCTTCAGGGTAAGGCCGATATCCGCGGCCACCTGCTCGGCCGGTCCCTCGATGCGTTCCATCCGGTCCGCGGCGTCGAACGCCACCAGCCGGCCGCCGACGGCGAAGGCCGAAGTGGCGAGCAGCCGGCCGCCATGGGCCAGCGCCAGCTTCACCGTCCCGCCGCCGATATCGACGTTGAGCACGGTCTTGTGCTCCGCCCGCGACAGCGCCACCGCGCCGGAGCCGTGCGCCGCCATCACGGCTTCCAGATGGTGGCCGGCGGAGGCGCAGACGAACTTGCCGGATTCCTCCGCGAACAGGTCGGCGATGGCGCGGGCGTTGACGCGCTTCAGCGCCTCGCCGGTCAGGATCACCGCGCCGGTGTCGATGTCGTCGGGTCGCAGCCCCGCTTCCCGGAACGCGCCCTCGAAGAACGCCTTCAGCTCGTCGGAATCGATGGTGTAGTCCGGCCGGTACGGTGTCAGCAGGATGGGCGAGCGCCACAGAACCTCGCGGTTGACGACGACGAAACGACTGGAGTGGCCTTCGGACAGGCGCTGCAGATGGACCTTGGCGAACATCAGATGCGAGGTGGAGGAGCCGACATCGACGCCGACCGTGGTCAGCTCCACATTGTCCTGCGCCCAGATGGTGTTCGCCATCTCGGCTTCCTGCTCCGGCGTCATGTGCATGTGTTCGAAGCCGAGATCGTGCATGGGGGGAGGCCTGCCTTTTCTGGATCGGAGACTGCCGCCGCGACCGGGCAGCCGTGGAAACGCTGAGTTATCTAACGATACAGACGTTTTGGTACACCAACCGCACCCGCCGTGCAAACGGGGCGGCGGTTTCGGGACGATCATGTCCCGGGACGATTTCCACGGCCTTGCGGACAGCGTAATATGAAATAAAGGCAACAATATCTTCGACAACGGATTTTCAGGGAGGGACGAGCATGATCGGTTACGTAAAGGGAGCAGCACTTGCCGCGGCCGCGGCGGCTGTCGTCGCTCTGCCGGCGAGGGCGGACGCGGTGGCCGACTTCTACAAGGGCAAGCAGATCGTGTTTCAGGTCGGGTTCGGCGCGGGCGGCGGGTACGACACCAATGCGCGCATCGTCGCCCGCCATTTCGGCAGGCATGTGCCCGGCAACCCGTCGGTCATCGTGCAGAACGTTCCCGGCGCCGGCAGCATGGCGCTCGCAAACAGCCTGTACAACACCGCGCCGAAGGACGGCAGGATACTCGGCATCTTTTCGTCGGTGGTCGCCATGGTGCCGCTCTACGGCAAGCGTCCGGAGGCGAAATTCGAGACCGACAAGTTCGAATGGGTCGGCAGCCTGCACCGGGATATCCAGGGATGCGGCGTGTGGAAGGGCGCCGGCCAGGGAATCCGGACGATCCCCGACCTCGTCAAGGCGAAGGAGACCGTCGTGTTCGGGTCGAACGGCCCCACCAATCCGCTGACCGTCTTTCCGCTGTTCATGAAAAACGCCCTCGGCGCAAACCTGAAGGTCGTTCATGGGTACAAGGGCACCAAGGAGATCAACCTCGCCATGCAGAAGGGCGAGCTGCACGGCACCTGCGGCATGTTCGAGGCATCGGTGCGCAACGCGTTCATGCAGGATTTCGAGGCTGGCAATCTCGTGATCTTCGCCCAGTTCGGCGTGACGCGTAAGGTGCCGCTCTTCGCCGGGGCCACCAATATCTTCGATGTCCTCCAGTCGGAGGAGCACAAGAAGATGGCGCGGCTGGTTTTCGGGCCGGCCGAGATGACCCGGCCGCTCGCGGCGCCGCCCGGCACGCCGAAGGCGCGGGTCGACGCGCTGCGAAAGGCTCTGCTGGACACGATGAAGGATCCTGCGTTGCGGGCCGATGCGAGCAAGATCAAGGTCAAGTTCGCGCCCATTCCGGGCGAGGAGGTCACGGCGAATTTCCGGGAGTATTTCGCGACCCCGCGCGAGGTTGTCGACAAGACCTACGATTTCATTTCCAGGATGTGAACGTGACTCCCGCCGCGCCGCCCTGCTGCCCGAAGCGGCGCGGCGGCGCGCCGGTCCGATAGCCGATTCCGCCCGGCGCCGCTTCGGCCCGGCAATCGAAGCAGAACGACGGGATGAGGGAAGATGAAACTCAGGGACAAGGTGGCGATCATCACCGGCGCAGGCCGGAATATTGGCGAGGAAACGGCGCGGCTGTTCTCGGCCGAGGGCGCGAAGGTGGCGGTTGCCGATTTCGACGAGGGGCGCGGGAAGGCCGTGGCCGGGGCGATTTCGCAGGGCGGCGGCGAGGCGGTCTTCGTGCAGGTCGACGTGGCCGACGAGGATTCGGTGAAGGCCATGGTCGCCGCGACGGTGTCGGCGTTCGGTCGCATCGACGTGCTGGTCAACAACGTCGCCATCTCCGACAACAAGGACATCCGCGAGATCACGCTGGCGGAGTGGAACCGCACCATCGCGGTGACGCTGACCAGCCAGTTCCTGTGCTCCAAGTACGTCGCCGAGCAGATGATCGAGCAGGGCGACGGCGGCGCCATCGTCAATATCGGCTCGACCTCCGGCTTCCAGGGGCGCAGCCGGGCCGTCGCCTATGCCGCGGCGAAGGGCGGGGTCGCCAACCTGATGCGCGCGCTGGCGGTGCAGCTCGCCCCGTACAGGATCCGCGTCAACTCGGTGGTGCCGAACAAGATCGGCTCGCCGGTCGGCAGGGAGGAATTCGATCCCTCGCGCCCGGTGCCCAACCTGATCGGCCGCGCCGGTCTGCCGCAGGAACTCGCCCGCGCCGTGCTGTTCATGGCCTCCGACGACTCCAGCTTCATCGCCGGCGAGAACCTCGTCGTCGATGGCGGGCTGATGGCAATGATGACCGGCGGGAGCTGACGCTGCCGCCGGATCCGGACCTTCCCCGCAGTTACTCCGCGGCTGCGGCGATCGGCGGCTGCGGCTCGCCGTGCATGGCCTTGCGCAGGCGCGGCGACGGCGGCTCGGAGAAGCGCCAGCGGTCGAACCCGCCCTCAGGGCGCTTCCAGTCTTCCGGCGTGCCCGCCTTGTAGCTGTCGTCCACCTGCTCGACCTCGGCGGTGTATTCGATCACCAGCCCGTTCGGCTCGATGAAATAGGTGTAGATGTTGTTGCCTGGCCCGTGCCGGCCGACCCCCCATTCCACGGGATACCCGGTGGACTTCATCCGCCCCGCGCCGAACATCAGCGCGTTGAAGCTCGGCATCTCGAACGCGACGTGGTTGAGCGACGGGCCGTCCGCCCGCGCATGGGCGATAGAGTGATGGTCGGTCGAGCAGCGGATGAAGTGCATCCGCTCCGTCCGGTCGCTGAGCTTGAAGCCGAGCACGTCGCAGAACCATTCGGTCTGCGCGTCCACCCTGTCGGAATTCAGCACCACGTGGGACAGCTTGTCCGGCCGGTCCTCGGCGTCCGCGGCGTCGGCGTGGCGCGCGACCTCGGCGCTGATGCGGAACAGCTGTCCGTCGGGGTCGCGGAAGTCGAACCCGTACCCGCCGCCGGGCTGCGCCAGCTCGCCCGGCGCGCCCAGCGCCTCGGCGCCCAGCCCAACGATGCGCGCGTGCATCGCGTCCACCGTCGCCTTGTCCGGCGCGGCGAGATTGGTGCGCACCACGCCGGGAGTCGCCCGCTGGTGCAGCACCACGATGTGATGTTCCGGCCCGGACGCGCGCAGAAAGGCGCTGCCGCCCTCTTCCGCGACCAGGGGAAGCCCCCAGCGCTCCTGATAGAACTTCGCCGTCGCGGCGACATCCGCTACGCCGAATTCGACGCTGCGCAATCCGATGACTCTGGGGTCCGCCATGACGTTTTCTCCTCGCTGCATGCCCTGTTTAGAGCGATTTTAAACCCTGCACATGACCGTTGCCAAGCAGTCTCCCGCGGCCGGAGGCGTGCCGTGCAGGTTCCGGCAGGGATGGTGATATAGGGCGTCCGCGGGCGCGGTGAAGGGCGGTTACCGTCCGTCGTCGGCGACCAGCCCTGCGGCCTCGATGCCGGCGACGGCGCAGATTTCGTCGTTGTCGCCGGTGTCGCCGCTGATGCCGACCGACCCCACGATGGCTCCCCCGACGTCGCGGACGATGACTCCGCCGGGGTTGGGAATGATGTTGCCGTCGGCCAGCTCCACCAGCACGTTGAAGAAGGCGGGATTGTTCTGGGCGCGGTCGCGCAGCTTGCGCCCGGGCTCACCCATTCCCAGCACGCCCCAGGCCTTGGCCTTGGCGATGCGGTGGCGCAGCAGCGCCGAATTGTCCTCGCGCTTCAGCGCGACCGGACAGCCGGCCGCGTCCAGCACGACGACGGTCAGCGGCGCGAGCTTCAGCTCGTGCGCCTTCGCGAGGGCGGTATCGACGATGGTGGATGCCTGGTCGAGGGTGAGGTTGGGCATGGCTGTTCCGCTCCCTGTTGACGTTTTCGGTCACGCAGATAACACAGCCCGCGCAGGCGCGCCACGGCGCACGTTCCGGTCGCTCGACTTAGCGTATGTTTGGCATCGGGCGCTCCTCTCGTGGTAACCTGACTATCGACCACGACCCGGGCGGGCATCCGGCTGCGGTTGGGGGAAGGCGCGGCAGGAGACGTTGCCGATTTTTCGGGTTGGGGAAATGAAGCGCCCACGCGACTGGCCGCTGCGCGTTCATCTGGCAGTTTTCGGCCTGATTCTGCTGCTGCCTACGATCGTTCCCGGCGCCGCGGGCATCGCCTATTACGGCATGGCGGAGCGCGAGCGTCTTAATCGCACCGGCACCGCGCTGGCCGCCGACGTGAGCGAACAGATCGATCGCGAGCTCGAAAACCTCATCGTCGTGCTCAAGACGCTCGCCACGTCGCCGCTGCTCGACGGCGACGGCTACAGGGAGTTCGACGCGCGCGCCCGTCTCGCGATCGCAGGGACGAAAACTCACGTCGGGCTTGTCGACCGGTCCTTCCGGCAGCTTCTGAACACGCGCGTGCCCTACGGAACGCTTCTGCCCCCGACCTCGGATCCGGAGACGGCGAGCGCGGTTTTCCTGCGCGGCCAGCCGCGCGTTTCTAACCTCCTCGAAGGCAACGTGGCGGCGGAGCCGGTGTTCAACGTCATGGTGCCGGTGGTCCGCGACGGCACGGTGCGCCACGTGCTGATCGGCACCCGGCCGGCAACATCGCTCCTGGCGAATGCCCGTTTGCCGGAGACGAGCGACGGCTGGATTGTCGGCATTTCGGACCGGAACGACATGATCCTGTCGCGGTCGCACGATTCCGGGAGATTCGTGGGCAAGCAGATATCGGCGGACGCCCGGGCGCTGACGACCGACCGCTCGGGGGTGCACCGGGGAGACAGCCTGGACGGGGTGGAGGTGTTGCGGGCCTACCATCGCTCGTCCCTCTCGGGGTGGATTGCCGCGGCATTCATCCCGGTCAGTGCGCTCGAAGCGTCGCTGGAGAAGACCTGGATAACCTATGTGCTGATCGCCTGCGGGATGGTCCTGCTCACCGTGCTGCTTGCGGCGTTCGTGGCGCAGCGGGTGGCACAGCCCATCGACGCGCTGCGGCACGGGGCGCTGGCGCTGGGGCGCGGCGAGACCGTGCCAAGACATGTCTCCCACCTGCGCGAATCGAACGAGGTGTCCGAGGAGATCGTCAGGGCGTCCGAGGAGCTGATGCGCCGCGAACGGCGGCTGAACCTCCTGATGCGGGAACTGGCGCACCGCACCAAGAACATCCTCGCCCTCACGATCGCCATCGCCCGGCAGAGCGGCAGGCGGAGCACCAATTTCAAGGACTTCATCGACCGCTTTACCCGGCGCCTCTCCGCGCTCGGCACCGCGCTGGACCTTCTGGTGGGCTCGGACTGGGGCGGCACCGACGTCGAGGAACTCGTGCGCGTCCAGCTTGTGCCGTTCGCGGAGGTCGGCGGCGGGCGGCTGGAAATCGGGGGACCGCCGGTTCGCCTCACCGCGGACGCCGCCCAGCAGATCGGCATGGCGCTCCACGAACTGGCGACCAACGCCACCAAGTACGGCGCCCTTTCCGTGGCGAACGGCCGGGTCGTCGTCGGTTGGCTGCCTTCCCCGGCCGAAGGAATGCATCTGCGCCTGTCATGGCGGGAGGTGAACGGGCCGCCTGTCTCTCCGCCCTCCGTGATGGGGTTCGGGCGGACCGTCATCGAGCAGGTGGTGGTGAGCAATCTCGGGGCCAGGGTCGACATGGCGTTCGATCCGGAAGGCTTCTGGTGGCAGATCGACCTGCCGGTCCAGACCATCGCCGACGGGGAAGAATGACCGGTTCCGGTCCGTCGCGCCTGAAATGCGGCCGGACGAAGCGGCTGGCGCGGCCGTGCCGGGCTGCACCGGCGCGCGCCCGGTCCGATTTATTATTGTAACAGAGTAGGTTACGATGTTTGTTAACAGTTCCTTAACCGCTGTGGCGCCTAGACTGGGCCCACGCCGTATGCGGTGCTTCCGGTTGCGTGAAGGCGGAATCCTCAGGACGCCCCGCCGATGTCACGGTTCCGGCACAGCTGGCGTGCCTTCGGAAGCCGTATTCTGGGTGCTTCCGGAGGGTCGAACGGACGCAGTCGAGATAGTCAGGGCAAGTCCATCATGGTGCGTAACGGCGGCGGCGAACGCGTACTCGTGGTCGAGGATGACGAACTGTTTGCCGATATGGTGTCGGACATCCTGAACGAGGACGGGTACACGGTCGTCGGGCCGTTCTCCAACCTGCGGCATTCCTTCGAAGCGCTGGAGGAGGGAAGCGTCGCGATCGCCGTGCTCGACATCAACCTGCGTGACGGGACGAGCTTTCCCCTGGCCGACCACCTCGCTTCGGAAGATATCCCGGTCATCTTTCTCACCAGCCGCGGCCGGGAGGAAATTCCCGCCCGGTATCGCATCCACACGGTCCTTCCCAAGATCGGACCGGCAGCGAGGCTTCTGAGCGCACTGGCCGCCGTTCTCGACGCCTGAGCGATGGCAGCCGCCGGGCACGGCGCGTGCGTTGCGCCCTGCCGGCGGACGGAGCTTTCGTCTGGCAGTTTCCCCCCGCCTTGACCGTCTCCCTCCCTGCGGCCATGATCCGGCGCAAATCCAGCCGTCATATCAGGGAGACGAAGCATGAAGCTCTGCCGTTACAACGAAGATCGCCTGGGCGTGGTCCGGGGCGACACGATCCATGATATTTCGGCGATCCAGGACGAGATTCGGTCGAAGGCCCGCTACGACATGCGCGGCGACGCGGTGATCGCGGCGCTGCCCGAATACCGCGACCGGATGGAGAAGGCGGCTGACGGGGCGAAGGGCGTTCCCGTGTCCTCCGTTGACCTGCTGCCGCCGGTGGCGCGGCCGAGCAAGGTGATGGCCGCGCCGGTGAATTACGCCGCCCATGTCGCCGAGATGGCGGCGCAGCCGCATGTGACCGGCGAGACGGGCGGCGCGAAGCGGCCCTCCGGCATCCAGAACCAGGGGATATTCCTGAAGTCCAACTCGGCCCTTGTCGGCCCGGGCGAGGGCGTGGCGATCCGCTTCCCCGACCGGCGCAATGACCACGAGGTGGAGTTCTGCCTGATCATCGGCAAGCAGGGCAGCCGGGTGAAGAAGGCGGACGCGCTGGACTATATCGCCGGCTACACGCTCGGCCTCGACATGACCGTGCGCGGCGTCGAGGACCGCAGCTTCCGCAAGTCCTGCGACGGTTACGCGCCGCTCGGCCCGTGGATGGTCACCGCCGACGAGATTCCGGACCCCAACAATGTCGACTTCACCGTCCACCTGAACGGCAAGCTGCAGCAGGACGCGCACACGAAGGACCTGATCTTCGACGTGCAGCGGCTGGTCGAGTTCGCGACCGAGTTCTACACGATCTATCCGGGCGACATCCTGTTCACCGGCTCGCCCCCCGGCGTCAGCGAGGTCAAGCCGGGCGACGTGATGCATTGCGCCTGCAACCTGATCGGCGAGATGGGCGTCAAGGTCCGGGCGGCGGAGTAAGTAACGGTCAGGCCGGAGAGGCATACGCCAGTGAAAGCGGCGATCTTTCACGAGTTCGGCACGCCGGACGTCCTCAGATACGAGGACGTGCCGGACCCCGTGCCCGGCCCGGGCGAGCTGGTGGTGAAGGTGCACGCCGTCACCATCAACCGCGTCCTCGACTGCCGGGTGCGCGAGGGCCACCCGAGCCAGGCGCGGCGCAACGTGAAGCCGCCGCACGTGCTCGGCGTCGATCCCACCGGCGTGGTGACGGCGCTGGGCGAGGGTGTGACGGCACCGCCCGTGGGCGCCCGCGTCGCCTGCATCTCCCAGCTGCCGACCGGCGGCATGCTGGGGCTGCAATGCTGGGGCGGGAACGCCGAATACGTGAAGGTACCGGCCTCCATCGTCTCCGAAATACCGGACGGGCTCGATTTCGCCGAGGCCGGCGCGGTGCTGCGTCACGGCCCGATGGCGCATTACCTGCTGTTCGACCTGGCGAAGCTGCAGCCGGGCGAGAGCGTCCTCGTGATGGGCGCGGCCGGCGGGCTCGGCGCTACCGGCATTCAGATATGCAAGGCGTTCAGCGCCAGGGTGATCTGCGCCGCCGGCTCGGACGAGCGCGTGCAGGTCGGGCTCGATTTCGGTGCCGACGAAGGCGTCAACTACAACAGAACCGACCTGACCGAGGCCGCGATGGCGTTCACCGACGGCAAGGGCGTGAACGTGGTCTTCGAGAATATTTCAAACCCGCAGACCTGGCCGGCGGCGCTCGCCTCAATGGCGATGAAGGCGCGGATGGTGACGGCCGGCGCGCATGGCGGCGGCAAGGTGGAGCTGGATTGCGGCATCCTCTATCACCGCAACCTTCACATCATGGGCGGCACCGGCAACACGCAGCAGAACGTGGCCGACACCGTCGCGCTGGCCAGGGCCGGCAAGCTGCACGCGAAGATCGAGAAGGTGCTGCCGCTGAGTCAGGCGGCGGAAGGCCACCGTATCATCGAGGCGGGCGTGCCGCTGGGCAAGATCGTCCTCGACCCCACGCTGGGTTAGGCCGCCGGACGGCCTCAGCCGTCCTTCTTCACCTGTTCGTAGCGCTCGGCGCGGTCGGCGCCCATGTTCTGATCGCGCCAGGCTCGGTCGTCCTCCTCCAGGTCGAAGACGTAGGAATAGCCGGCGGGCGGGTTGGTCAGGAACTCCCACCAGTTGCCGTCCATGTCCTCGATATAGAAGGCGTAGGTGCCATGCTGGTCGGCGGGGCGCGTGATCTTGCGAATGCCGTACTCCTCCTGCACGCCCTTGAGCGTCTCCCAGGCGGCCTCGACTTCCTCGCGGGTGGCGAAATCGAGTCCGAAATGACTGTAATGCCCGGCGCCGTTCGGCCCCCTTGTCTGCACGGCGGCGATGGTCGTCGTGCTGTTGAGCCGCAGCATCAGCGAAATCTTGCTGGTGCGCACCGCTTCCATTCCCAGCACCTCGGTATAGAACCGCTTTGCCGCCTCGATGTCGCGGCACTCGACGGTGCCGTGCGACAGCAGCAGCGGCTTCAGCAGGGGCTCTTTCGCGGGCGAAGTCTGCGATCCTTCCATGGCATCGTCCTCCCTTTGACGTATCCCGAAGGATCATAGCGCAAGGACAGCGGCCTGTCCGCTTTGCTGGAACCGTTCTGGTTCGGGATGCGCGGCGCGGCGGCGCGCGCTAAAATGTTCGGGAATGGCTGGAAACACGCTCGACATATTCACCGCCGGCGCGACCCGCGAGGGCATCGCCGCCTGCGCCGCGCCGTTCGCGCGCCAATGTGGCGTCGCCCTCGCCGTCGAGACCGCGCACGGCCACCTGATCGAGCGACAGGTCCTGGCCGGCGAGACGGCGGCGGATGTCGTCATGCTGCCCGAAGCGATGATCGCGCGGCTGGCGGAGGCGGGGCTGGCCGATCCGGACATCCGCGCGCGGCTCGGCGTCATTCGCATCGGCGCCGCGGTCAGGGCGGGCGCGGCGTGGCCGGACGTTTCCACCATGGATGCGCTGGTGCGCGCGTTGCTGGGCGCGCGGTCCGTCGTCATCACCGAGGCGCCGAGCGGGCGGCATATGGACGCGCTCTTCGAGGCGCTCGGCCTGGCGGCGGAACTGGCGGACCGGATCACGCGCTACGACACGGGCACCATGGTCAACGAGCATCTCGCCCGCAGCGACACGCGGGACGAGATCGCTTTCGGCGTGGCGACCGAGATCCTGTTCTTCCGCAACGACGGCGTCGCCTATGCCGGGCCGCTGCCCGATGCCGTGCAGATGGCGGCGGTCTACGAGGCGGCGATGCTGACGCGCTCGGACAGGGTGGATGCGGCGCGGCGGCTGATGGATTTTCTGAGCTCGGACACCGCGCAGCGCGCCTTTGCCGAAACCGGGGTGGAGACCGACGCCTAGGCGGCGTTCGCGCCGTGCGCCTCGGCCGCCGCCAACTTTCCGGCGATGCGCCCCGAGGTGAAGGCCCAGCCGACATGGTGGCCGTGGCCCTTGAGCATCAGCCCGCCCTGGCCGGCAGAGCCGGCCGCAAACAGGCCGGGGATCGGCGCGTCGTTCTCCCCCAGCACCTGAAGCCGCCCGTTCACGGCAAGCCCGCCATCGGTCAGCACGATGTAGCTTTTCGCCGGGCCGAGCGCGTGGAAAGGCGGCGCGGCGAACGGCGCCGGGGCCTCCGCGTTATGGGCCTCCACCGCCTGCTTCAGCGCGGCGGCGTCCATGCCGAGCTTCGCCGCCAGGGCCTCGACCGTGCCGGCGGTGTGGAAGATGTCCGGCCGGGTGCGGCGGAAATCGTCGAAATAGGCATAGGCGACGCCCGGTGCGGTCGAGACGAAATCCGGCCAGGCGTTGAACCGCCGGGCGAGGGCCGAGTCCACCAGCACGTAGCCGATCTTCTCCGGCTCGGCCGCGATGCGGAGGCCGAGCGAGGCCGGGGCGCCCTCGATCCGCGCGCCGTCCCTGTTGACCAGCAGCGCGCCCTTGGCGAACAGGTTGAGCTCCGGCGCCATCGAGGTGACGGTGAAGCGCAGCACGAACGGGCGCAGCAGCTTCGCCGGCGCGTATTCGAGGGCGAGGCGCATCGCCTTCGCGATGAAGGGCGAGGCGGGGAGCATGCGCTCCAGCGACTCGCGCGGCGGCGGCACGAAGCGCAGCGTCGGGCCCGACAGCACGTCGCCGTTGACGACATGCGCGCCGAGCGGGAAGGCCATCTCATGCCCGTCGCCGGTCGCGGTCGGGTTCATCGCGTCGACCAGCGACACTTCGCGGGAGATGAAGCGCGCCTTGAGCTCGGCGCTGGCGGAGTAGTCGCCGCTGGCCAGCACGACCGCGCCGGCGGCGATCTCTCCGGCGCCGTCGCACACCGCGCCGGTGACGCGGCCGCCCTCGGTCAGGAATTTCGTGGCGCGCGTCGCGGGGCGGACATCGACGCCGATGCGCCGGGCATGGGCTTCCAGCCGCGTGATATAGGCGCGCGAATTGGGCAGGACGTTGTGCATGCGCGGTTTGGTGTGCGGCGGCTCCGGCATCGGGCCAAAGAACTCGATGCCGTGTCTCATCAGCCAGCGCAGCGTTCCGTTGGCGTTGTCCACGAACAGGCGGCGCAGGGCGGGATTGTCGCGGTCTGCGAGCGGGCCGGAGAATTTCGGCATGTCGGCGAAATGCTCGTCCGGGCTGTCCTCGATGCCCTTCGCCTGCTGCTGCGGCGTCTGCGTCGCGGTGAACGAGCCGATGGACCAGGCGGTGGAGCCGCCGAGCGCCGCGTTCTTCTCGATCAGGATGACGCTCGCGCCCGCCTCGCGCGCCTCGATCGCCGCGGCGAGCCCCGCGCCGCCGCCGCCGATCACGAGGACGTCGCAGCGATCCATGTCGTGCTTACACCTTGCCGAGCGCCCGGAGCACCGCTTCCGGCGTCATCGGCTGGCAGGTGACGCGGGCCTTGAACGGCCTGAGCGCGTCGTTGACGGCGTTCATCACCACGGCGGGCGCGGCGCCGGTGCCGGATTCGCCGACGCCCTTGGCGCCGAGATCGGAGATCGTCGTCGGGTTCTGCACATGAGCGACCTCGATATCCGGCATCTCGAACGCCATAGGCACGCGGTAATCCGCCAAGGTCCCGTTCTGGAGCTGGGCCGCGTCGTCGTAGATGCAGTGCTCGTACAGCGCGCCGCCAAGCCCCTGCACGCAGCCGCCGCGCACCTGCTCATCGGCGAGCATCGGGTTGATGACGCGGCCGCAATCCTCCACCACCCAGTGCTTCAGCAGCTTGATGAAGCCGGTGTCGGGATCGACCTCCAGATAGGCGCCGTGGATGCCGTTGGTGAAGATGTAGAGATCGTCGGTCAGCCGGAAGCGCCGTGTCGCCGACAGCACCGGCTTCACGTCGTTGGGCAGCTCCGCCACCTGGAAATGCCCGATGCGGCCGATCTCCGACAGCGGGATGCGCGGGGTCTCCGTGCCGGCATCGACCACGATGCCGTCGACGATATCCAGCGTCGCCGGCTCCGCCTGCAACAGCACGCCCGCGAGCACGAGAATCTCGGCGCGCAGCGCGAGCGCGGCCTGATAGGTGGCCTCGCCGCCGATGGCGGTGGCGCGGGACGCGTAGGTGCCGCCGCCATAGGGCACTGCGTCGGTGTCGCCGGAAATGACGCGGATGCTCTCCATCGACACGCCTAGCGCATTGGCGGCGATCTGGCCCATGACGGTGTCGACGCCCTGGCCCTGGTCGGTGACGCCGACCATGCACAGCACCCCGCCGGAGGGCTCCAGCTTGATGGTGCAGGCGTCCTGCGACGCGATGGGCGCGCCGCCGATGCCGTAATAGCCGCTCGGCCCCGGCGCCGTTCCCTTGATGAAGGCGGCGATGCCGATGCCGCGATGGATGCCCTGCCTGCGCAGCACCGCCTGCTCGGCGCGGAGCGCGTCGTAATCCATCCGCTTCATCAGCTCGTCGATGCAGGCGGTGTGCGACATGTCCTGCAGCTTGATGCCGGCGGCGATGGTGGTGGGGAACGCCTCGTCCGGAATCACATTGCGGCGGCGGAACTCCACAGGGTCCTGGCCCACCGCCTCGGCGGCCAGGTCGACCAGCGCCTCGCCCACCGAGTTGCCGATGGGGTGGCCGACGGCGCGGTACTGCGAGGTCGGCACCTTGTTCATGTAAACGACCGTCGCCCGCGCCCGGTATTCCTTGTGGTTGTACGGCCCGGCGGTGATGTTGAGGATCTGGTTGGCCTCGAACACGCTGGTCCGCGGATACTGCGAATAGGCGCCCGCCCCGGACAGCACGTCGATATCCACCGCCTGGATCACACCCTCCTTCGACAGCGCGATGCGCCCCTTCACCCGGTTCTCGCGCGCGTGGATGTCGGAGACGAAGCTTTCCAGCCGGTCGGCGATGAACTTCACCGGGCGGCCGAGCGCCATCGCCGCGGCGGTCGCCGCGACCTCGTCGCCGAAGGTGTGGATCTTCAGCCCGAACGAGCCGCCGACATCGGGCGCGACGATGCGCACGTTGTGCTCCGGCACGCCGAGGGTGCGGGCGAACACCGCCTGGATCATGTGCGGGCACTGGCTGGAGGTCCAGATGGTCAGCCGCTGCGTGCCCTTGTCGTAATCGGCCAGCAGCGCGCGCGGCTCGAGGCTGACCGCGGTATGCCGGCCGAACTCGAACGTCTCCTCGATCACGATGTCGGCGTTCGCGAAGGCCTCGTCCACCTTGCCGGTATCGATGGTCTTGCGGAAGGCGAGGTTGTCGGCGATCGCCGGATGCACCACCGGCCCGCCTGGCCGGAGCGCGGTCTCCTTCTCCGCCACGGGCGGCAGCGGCTCCCATTCGATCTCGACCAGCTCGCAGGCGTCCTCCGCCTCGGCGCGGGTCTCGGCCACCACCATGACCACCGGCTCGCCGTGCCAGACGGCGAGGTCCACCGCCATCGGATATTGCGGCGCGGATTTCATGCCGTCGAAGCAGGTGAGCGTGCCGACCCAGGGTTCAGTGCAGCGCTCGGCGAGCTCCGCTCCCGTCATCACCAGCAGCACGCCCGGCTGTTCCTTCGCCGCCGCCGTGTCGATGCGCATGATGCGCGCCTTGGCGTAGGGGCTGCGCACGAAGGCCGCATGGGCGGTGCGCGGCATCAGCACGTCGTCGGTGTACTGTCCGCGTCCGGCGACGGCGCGCCGCGCGCGGCTGCGCGTCAGGTTGCGCCCGATATACGAGTTGGGCCGTTCCAGCCGGATCAGGTCTTCCTTGGTCGCCATCGCGGTCAGCCCTCCAGCCGCTGCCTGAGCGTGGCCTCCACCGCATCCACGATGGCGTGGTAGCCGGTGCAGCGGCAGAAATTCCCCGACAGGAATTCGCGGATCTGCTCGCGGCTCGCCGGCCGGCCGCTTGCCAGAAGCTCCGCCGCCGTCATCAGCATGCCCGGGGTGCAGAAGCCGCATTGCAGCGCGTTGCGGGCGACGAAATTCTCCTGAAGGTCGGCGACCTCCTCGCTGTCGGTCAGCCCCTCGATGGTCACGATCTCGGCGCCGTCGGCCTGCACCGCCAGCATCAGGCAGCCGCGCACCACCACCCCGCCGACCCGCACCGAGCAGGCGCCGCAGATGCCGTGCTCGCAGCCGAGATGCGATCCGGTGAGCTGCAACTCGCCGCGCAGGAAATCCACCAGATGCTGGCGCACCCGCACGGTCCGGGTGACGCGCTCGCCGTTCACCGTGCAGGTGATCTCGGCGGTGTCTTCGGTGTTCATGGTCATCGCTACGCCGCCCTTGCCTGCGCCACGGCCGCATCCAGCGCGCGCCCGGTGAGCACGCGTTGCAGATGCAGCTTCATCGCGGCGCCGCCGTCCAGATTGGTCATCGGGTCCAGGTCGTCCGTCAGCGCGCCGATGACGGCCGCGCGCGTCCCGTCGTTCCAGGCCTTGCCGGCCAGCGCCGCCATCGCGCCCTTCGCCAGCCGGGGCCGGTCCTCGCTGGCGAAATAGACCAGCCGTGCATCCGCAACCGTGTCGCCCTCGATCCGCGCATGACACGCGAGACCCGCGATGGCGAAATCGCCGTGGCGCTGGGCCAGCTCCAGGAACACCGACACCGTGCCCGGCGCTTCCGTCGGGACGCGCACCTCTACCAGGATCTCGTCCGGCTCGCGCGCGGTCTCGTACAGGCCCCTGAAGAAATCCTCCGCCGCGATCTCGCGCCGCCCGCGCGCGCCGGCGACCACCAGCGTTCCGCCGAGGGCGAGCACGCAGGCCGGCATCTCGGCGGCGGGGTCGGCCAGCGCCACGCTGCCGCCGAACGTGCCGCGGTTGCGCACCGCGACATGGGCGACATGCGGCATCGCCGCCGCGATCAGCGGCAGGCGCGCCGCGATCACTGGCGATTCCGCGACCTCGGCATGGCGGGCCAGCGCGCCGATGCGGACCGCGCCGTCCCCGGCCGATATGCCCTTCAGCATGTCGAGCCGGTTGATGTCGATCAGGATCGCCGGCTGCGACAGGCGCATGTTCAGCGTCGGGATCAGGCTCTGCCCGCCCGCCAGGATGCGCGCGTCCTCGCCGTACTGTTTCAGAAGCTCGAAGACCTGCTCCAGGCTTTCCGCCCGGACGTAGCTGAACCTGGGCGCCTTCACACCCTATCCCCCATTCGCGGTTGCAGGGAAAACCCCGACGACTATACGCGCATGGTTCCACCAACGCCGCCGGGGGCGCAAGTCCCTCGCGTCGTTTTATCGCATGAAATCCGGTCGCCGGGGCCGGCGGTTGCCAATACCCCCGCGGCAGGGACATCATGAGCCCCGATCACAGGCATGACCAGCAGGAGGCCCCGCGTGGCGAACAAGGATCTACGGGACTGGATCAAGGCGGTCGAGGCGGCCGGCGAGATGACGCATATCAGCGGCGCCGACACGGCGGAGGAGATCGGCGGCATCGTCGACCTTTACCAGCGCAAGATGGGCAATCCCGCGGTGCTGTTCGACGAGGTGCCCGGATACAGGAAGGGCTTCCGCGTCCTGTCCAACATCGTCACCTCGGTGCCGCGCATCAACGTCGCGCTGGGCCTGCCGCCGGAGGCGTCCGAGATGGAGCTGATCCACTGGTGGCGCGACTACATGCGCGAGAAGCCGTCCTTCGAGCCGAGGGAGGTGAACGGCGGACCGCTGCTGGAGAACGTGACCGAGGGCGACGCCGTCGATATCGGCACGATCCCGACGCCCAAATGGCACGAGCATGACGGCGGCCCTTTCATCGGCACCGCCTGCATCGTGGTGATGAAGGACCCCGACTCCGGCTGGATCAACTGCGGCACCTATCGCATTCAGTCGCACGCGCCTCGCCTCGCCTCGGTGATGATGTCGCCTGGCAAGCACGGGCTGATCATCATGCGGCGCTGGCACGAGCGCGGCGAGGCCTGCCCGGTCGCGGTGGTGGTGGGGATGCACCCGTCGCTGTTCATGCTGGGCGGGCTGGAAGTGCCCTATGGCCAGAGCGAGCTGGCGGCGGCGGGCGGCATCCTGGGCGAGCCGCTGGAGGTCATCAACATGCCGCGCACCGGGCTGCCGGTGCCGGCCAACGCCGAGATCGCCTTCGAAGGCTACATCCATCCGGACGACCTGGTGGAGGAGGGGCCGCTCGGCGAATGGACCGGCTACTACGCCGGCGGCCAGCGCAAGGAGCCGGCGATCCGCATCGAGACGATGGTGCACCGCGACAACCCGGTGCTGATGGGCGCGGTGCCCGCCGTGCCGCCGAACGACAACACGTTCTATCTCGGCACCTATCGCTGCGGCGCGGTGTGGAACCAGCTCGAGGCCGCCGGCATTCCGGAGATCAGGGGCGTCTGGGCGCATGAGGCCGGCGGGAGCCGGTTCTGGCTCACCGTCTCCATCAAGCAGATGTACGGCGGGCATTCGAAGCAGGCGGGCATGGTCGCCTCGCACTGCCACGCGGGGGCCTACTGCAACCGCTGGACCATCGTGGTCGACGAGGACATCGATCCGGTCAACGTCAACGATGTCATCTGGGCGATGTCGACCCGGTTCGATCCGCGCGAGGACCTGGACGTCATCCATGGCGGGTGGAGCTCCCATCTCGACCCGATGTGCTACGACGGCGACAGCGACCGTCGCAATTCGCGCGTCGTCATCGACGCCTGCAAGCCGTGGAAGCAGAGGGACACGTTCCCCGCCGTCGCCCGTTCCAGCCGCGAACTCGACGACCGCATCCGCGCTAAATGGGCGGATTTCCTGCCGAAGGGGATTTGAAAGGCGCACACGTTACGGGTTCGTAAAAAACTGTGCCGCGGCGCGTTCCCAGCGGAGAATGTCTCTCGCAGCACGGTTCGATGCCGCTATGATGATTCTCCGTTATCCGCGCAAGGAGACAGGACATCATGCACAAGCTCGACCTTCACCCGTGGTTCGTAGAGCGCGCCAGGGGGCTGCGCGCCGGACGGTTTAACGCGTATGAGACGATAGAGGGGGCGAAGACCGCACTGATCATCGTCGACATGCAGAACTATTTCGTCGACGAGGCGCTGCCGACCAGCACGCCGATGGCGCGGGAGATCGTGCCCAATATCAACCGGCTTGCCGGAGGGGTGCGCGCCGCGGGCGGACTCGTCGTCTGGATTCAGACGGAGGCGCCGGCCGATCCCGACGACTGGCCCAACCGCATGGAGGCCAGCAGCCCCGAGGTATGGGCGTTCCGCCAGAAGAGCCTCGCCGTCGACGGCGAAGGCTTCCCCATCTATCGCACCTGCGACGTCCATCCCGAAGACAGCATCGCGATCAAGTATCGTTACTCCGCATTCATCCCGTACCCGTCCCCGCTGGAAGCCCTGCTGAAGAAGCAGGGGATCGACACGCTGCTCATTACCGGGACCTCGACCAGCACGTGCTGCGAATCCACTGCGCGCGACGCCTGCATGTGGGGCTATCGCACGATCATGGTCTCCGACGGCAATGCCGACCAGCAGGACTGGATGCATAACCATACGCTCGGCAAGTTCCTCGGTATGTTCGGCGACGTGCAGGCGACCGACGAGGTTATCGAGAAGCTCGAAACGGCAACCGGGCTGGCGGCGAGCGCGGCGGCGGAATAGCTGCCGCGCTCGATCTGTTGCGCCGGCGCTATTGCCGGTGCCGCAGCACCCTGCGTTCGAAACGGAAGATCACGACGTACATGACGGTCGAGATGACCGCGAGAATCGTGATCGCCATCATGGCGAGGTTCATGGCGAAGATCTGGCTGCCGTAGACGATCAGGTAGCCGAGCCCGGCCTTGGACGACTGGAACTCGCCGACGATCACGCCGACCAGCGACAGCCCCACCATGATCTTCAGCGCCGCGATCATGGTCGGCACGCTTCCCGGCAGCACCACCTTCCTCAGGATCTGGGAGCGACTGGCGCCGAAGGTGCGCGCAAGTTTTACCTTGTTGGGATCGACCTCATTGAATCCATTGTAAAGCATGATGGTCGTAATGAAGAGCCCGACGGCGATCGCGATGCCGTAGATCGAGTACTTGTCGCCCAGCCAGATGTAGAAGATCGGGGCCAGCGCCGTTTTCGGCATCGCGTTTGCGACGACCATGAAAGGATCGACCACCTTGTAGGCGAAGCGCGACCACCAGAGCCCGATGGCGAGGGCGATCCCGCCGCCGAAGCCGAAGACGAAGCCGACGATGGTTTCCTCCACCGTGACCCAGGTGTGATAGAGCAGCTCCCCCTTGCTCAGCATGTCGACGAAGACGGGCCACATCGCCGAGGGGTAGCTTGTCAGCAGCGGATTTACCCAGTGAGCGCGGGGCGCGACCTCCCACAGAACGAAGAAGCCCACCAGCGCCGCGATCTGGACGACGCGCACAAGATGCCGTTCGAGGCGGATGCGGCGCAGATAGGCGGCGTAAAGCGGGCTGGCCTCGGCCGGCGCCGCGTCGGGGGCGGCGTCAGGCGCCGATGTGGATGTCGAGCTCATTCCATATCTCATCGAAATAGCCGGGAAATTCCTCGGCCTTGCGCAGGTGGAAGGGCGACGGCCGCTTCGGCCCCAGACTCGGAAAGCCGATCTGATGCTCGGCGCGGATGCGGCCCGGACGGCGGCTCATTACGACGACCCGGTCGGTCATCGTGATCGCTTCCGAGATGTCGTGCGTGACGAGGATGACGGTCTTGCCCTCGCGCCGGAGGATCACGCCGACTTCATCGGCGAGGGTAAGCCGCGTCTGATAGTCGAGCGCCGAGAACGGCTCGTCCAGCAGCAGGACGTCGGGTCCGGTGACGAGCGTGCGCGCCAGCGCCGCCCGCTGCCGCATTCCGCCCGACAGCTGGTTCGGATAATGGTTCATGAAGTCGCCGAGCCCGTAACGGCTCAGAAGATCCTCCCCGCGTTCCCGCGCGGCCTTCAGGGAGAGACCCTGGATCTCCGGTCCGATCATCACGTTCTCGATAATCGTCCGCCATTCGAACAGGAAATCCGACTGCAGCATGTAGGCAAGCTTGGGATTGGGCCCGCGAACCGGGACTCCGTCCACCAGGACGTTGCCTTCGGTAGGGGGCATGATGCCGGCGATCAGCGACAGAAGGGTGGACTTGCCGCAGCCGCTGGGCCCGACGATGCTGACGAACTCCCCGGCCTCGATGCCGAGGTTGATCCGGCGCAAAGCCTCCGTCTCGCCGGACTCGGCGAGATATCGGAGCCCGATATCCCGAACCTCCACTTTGGGGGCGCCGTCGCGGACCCCGTTCCTTCGCTCGGTCGGTTTCATTTCTGTTCCGTCGCCTGACCCCCTGCCCTCCCGCGCCCGGTCCGGCGCGGGAGGGCAGGGGGTGCGGTGCTACTGGATCGTCGCCTTGGCCTTGTCCGCGAACTCGGTGGTGACGATATCGGAATACTTCACCGTCTTGTCGCGCTTCAGCACCTCGCCCGCGATCAGGATTTCCTGAAATTCCTTCATCGCGCGCTCATAGACCACGGGATCGTTCCGCCACAGATCGACGGCGCGATAGCGGTTCACGGTATTTGCGATCTGTTCCGGCGTGACGACGGGGAAGTACTTGACGACGAGTTTGCCCAGCTCCATCGGGTCCGCGGTCTCGGTGTATTTCTGTGCCCGATAGATCGCATTGGTGAACCCCTGTACGATCTTGGGGTTCTTCTTCATGTAACTTTCGGTCGCCATGAACACCGTGTAGTCGACTTGGCCGACCTCTGCCCCGACCGAGCGGAGCACGTACGCCGCGCCGGAGCTTTCGATCCGCGTCAGGTCGGGTTCGGAAAAGATGCCGTAATCGCCCTTGCCCGTCAGCCAGGCGCCCATCCGCGCGGGCACCGCGATATTGGTGATGTTGTTGATGTCCTTCTTCGGATCGACGCCCCCCTTGCGCATGGCGTATTCCATGAACAGCTCCGGCGTGGAGCCCGGCCGCCAGCCGAGGACGGTCGATCCCTTGATCGACGGCCACGTAAATTCCTCCGGCTTCATCGGCTTGCGGGAGACGAAGAAGTTGGTCGAGGTTGCCGTCAACGAGCAGAAGATTTTCATCTTCTCGGGGGACTCGCTGTTCATCACGTAGATCGCCGTTTCCGGCCCCACCAGCGTGATGTCGGCATTGCCGGAAAGCATGATGGCGGTTGCCTTGTGGCCGCCCTGCGCGGTGCTGAGGCTGATCTCGAGTCCCTCGTCCTTGAAGAACCCTTTCTCTATGGCGACGTAGCTCGGCAGATAGGCGAGATTGCGTACGACCTCGACATAGCGGATCTTCGTCTGAGCATATGCGGAGGGGGCGGTGGACAGCATCGAAATGCCGGCGACGAGGCCGATCGCCGAGAGGAATTTTAGGGGTGTGCGCGCGGACATCTGACGTCTCCTCGAAAGTTTCGTGTCGCCCCGTCATGCGACGGGTTACGAATCCTCATTACGGAAGCACGCTGCAATGCAAAAGCTGTGCCAACGGTGGAGAGCACAAGCCTGCGAGGCTGACAGCCGATCTCGGCATTCTGTGGCAGCCGAAAAGAAACATTCAGCACAAGCAATAGGCATCCTGCCGCACGGCTAAGCAGCAACGCAAGGCGTAACGGACACGCCGGTCAGGGCGTCCGGCTGTCTTCCCGCGGTCCGCTCAGCGGGACGCCGACCTGCCGGTGACCGTGACCTCGATGATGCGTCGCGTCGCGGTCTGCTCGATCAGAATCTTACCGTCCTTCGTTGCGCGGATGTGGCGCGAGATGCCGGCATAGACGTTGCCGGACGGGATCGGCCAACTCTGGAACCTCTCCGTCTTCGGGTCGAAGCGAACCAGCGCGTCGGGGCGCATGCGCGACTCGTTGTACCAGATCACGTCGTCGACGATGACGATGGCGTAGGGGTGCGACTTCGGCCCGCTGGGCGAGTCCCACTCCTTCACCCCGCCGGTTTCCGGATTGAGCCGGCCGAGCCGGCCGCGGCCGGAGTTGACGTACCAGATCGTGCCGTCACTGGCGATGTCGAGCCGCCGCACGGTCGTCTTCTTATGCGGCAGCTCGAACGGCTTCACCGCCATCGTCTCCGCGTCGACGCGGAGCACGCAGTTGCTGCCGTTGCAGGCCGCCCAGAGCGCGCCCTTGCTGTCTTCCTTGATGCCGTAGGGTCTGGACTTCGCGCGGGGAGAGGTTGCCAGCTTCACCTCGCCCGTCTTCGGGTCCAGCCGCCCGATCATGTTGCTGTGCTGCAGCGTGAACCATGCGATGCCGTTGCGGGCGAAGATCAGCGTGTGCGGGTCCTTCGCCTTGGGGTCCGGCATCCTGTATTCGGTAATCTTTCCGGTTTTCGGATCGAGCTTTCCGATCGTCGCGTTCTTGTTGCCGGTGTACCAGATGTTGCCCTCGGCGTCGGGCGTCACGGTGTGCGGCTTTGCGTTGTCGGGCAGCGGGTACTCCTTCATCGCCCCGGTCGCCGGATCGATGCGGCCGATCAGGTTGCCCCACTGGCCGGCCCACCAGATGGCGCCGTCCGGCGCCTCCACCGGATCGCGAGAGCGCTGGCCGGGCGTCGGCGTCACCCATTCGCGCATCGAGATCGAAACCGGGCCGGGCACCAGCTTCGGCGCGATCCTCGTGTGCGGCGGGAAGTGTTCCGCCAGGTAAGCGGCGATCTGCTCCTGCTCGGGGGCGCCCTGGAGGTCGACCATGGTGCCGATCAGCTCCTGCCAGTGCGCCTTCGTGTAGCCGGAGGAGCGCTCGATCAGGTTGGTCTGATGGCAGGAGACGCACATCGCCTCGACCAGCGCCTTGCCCTCTCCGTCGGGCAGGGTCGCCTTCTGCCCCTGTGCCAGGGCGGGAACCGCCAGGCAGCACAAAAGCCCCGCCAACGATGAAATCGACAGTGTCGCCATGGCAGCCTCCCCGGCTCGCGCATCGATGCAATGTGGAGACGAATACTGTCCTGCCGCCTCCGAGGGCGGTCAAGCGGATTCGGCTGCGGGCGGCTGCGGGGTTACGCCCTGCGCGCGCTGCCGATGCTGATGCAGGCGATGCCGCCCAGGATCAGCACGATCCCGCCTCCGAGGCTGAGCGTCAGCGGCTCGTCGAGGAAGGCGACGGACAGGACGAGTGCCAGCGCCGGCCCGCCCAGCAGCCCGGTGGAGACGGTGACGGCGGGCAGGTTCCGCATGGCGGATTGCGCCGACCACAGCGCGATGCCGGTGCCGATCAGCCCGCCATAGGCGACCAGCAGCCACAGCGCGGGTCCCGGCGTCGCGTCCGGCGCGCCCTCGAAGATCAGGGCGAAGGGCAAGGCGACCAGCGTCGCCACGGTGAGCTGCCACGGCGAAAGCTGCACCGGGCTGAGCGTGGCGCGGTGCACCCGCATGTGCAGGATGGCGAAGGACCAGGAGAACGCCGCCAGCAGGCAGAGCCCGTTGCCGAGCAGTACGTCGGGATCGCTCCAGTCCAGCGCCTGGGGGTTGAACAGCACCAGCAGGCCCGACAGCCCGAGCGCCAGCCCGACCGCCTTCAGCCGGGTCATCTTCTCGTGCAGGACCAGCGTCGCCATCGGGGTGACCCAGAGCGGGGTCGAATAGGCCAGCAGCGCGCCGCGTCCCGCCGGCACGTACTGCACCGCCACATGGACGATGGAGACGTAGAGCCCCATCATGAACACGCCGACGCTGAGGATCGCGGTCACGTCGGCGCGGCGCGGCAGCCGCAGCCGTCCGGTCGCCGCCGTCACCGCGAACAGGAACAGCGCGCCGATCCCCAGCCGGGTGACGGCGAACCAGAACGGCTCCATCAGCTCCACGGTCAGGCGCATCACCGGCCACAGCCCGCCATAGGCGACGACGGCCACCGCCAGCCAGGCGAGGCCCGTGCGGTGCGCGACCGTGGCGCCCAGCGGCGGGTTCGGCGTGGAGGAGGAAGGCGCGGTCACGGGCGGCAGCCGGTCTGTCTGCGGGGCGCGGACCCTAGCACAGCCTCGCGGGCCAGCCATTCGTCAATTCGTCGCGGTGGCAGGGTGGCGGCGTTTGTGCGTCATGCTATGGTCGCCGGAAACCGGGGTGAACAGGCGCATGGAGGCGCTGCCATGTCACAGACCATCCAGATCGACGTCGGCGGCGACGCCATGGACCTCTACGTGGCCGGCCCCGACTCCGCCGGGCCGCACCCGGCGGTGCTGGTCTGCTTTCACCGTGGCGGGATGGACGCCTTCACGCGCGAGCGCGTGGATCTGCTGGCGGAGGCGGGCTACGTCGCCGCGGCGCCGGATTTCTATCATCGCCGCAAGTGCGAGGACTCGGAAGAGGCGGTGCAGCACCGCAGGGACGACGACGTTATCGCCGATATCGCGGCAGCGGTGGGCTGGCTGCAGGCGCAGGACCGGGTCGATGACGGGCGCATCGCGATCATGGGCCACTGCATGGGCGGGCGCGTCGCGTTCCTGGGCGCCTGCGCGCTGCCGGATGCCTTCGCGGGCGTCGTGACCTATTACGGCGGCGGCATGTTCAGCGCCTGGGGCGAGGGCGGGCCGACGGCGTTCGAGCGGCTGCCGGCGCTGCGCTGCCCGGTGGTCGGGTTCTACGGCAACGACGACACCAACCCGTCGCCCGAGCAGGTCGACAGGATCCGCGCCGAACTCAAGCGGCTCGGAATCCCCTACGAGGTGCATCGCTACGACGGCACGGGCCACGCCTTCCAGGGCGCGCAGTCACCCGAGAAGTATCGCGAGGGCCCGGCGAAGGAAAGCTGGGTGCGCACCGTCGCATGGCTCGGAGAAACCGTCTGAACCGGCAGTGAAAAGCAACGCGGAAGAGGAGCAGCGCATGGCCGCCTATTTCATCGTGGACCAGCTGGAGGTGACCGATCCGGAGACCATGAAGGTCTATGCAGCCGGCGTGGCCGACAGCCTCAGGGCCCATAACGGCCGCATGCTGGTGCGCGGCGGCGCGTTCGAGGTGAAGGAGGGAGACTGGACGCCGAAGCGCGTCATCGTCCTCGAGTTCGATGACATGGATGCGCTGAAGGGCTGGTACGACGGCAAGGCTTATGAGGAGCTGAAGAAGCTGCGCCTGGCCAGCTCCCGCTCCAATGCGATCATGGTCGAGGGCGTCTGAACGCGGCGTTCCGACCCGGCACGACATGAAAGCGGCGGCCCGATGGCCGCCGCTCTCCGTTCCGCTCCCAAACTGTCTAAAGCGGCATTCCGACCGCGGCAAATGCCGCGCCGGCGGGCAGGATAAGCGCGGCGAGCCCCGCCGCGATCAGCCAGTGCCGCAGTTGCCGAACGGCCCGCGATTCCGTGCGGTGGAGTGTCATCGTCATCCCCTGTTCCCGATTGTCGCCTGTCGGGAGCAGAGGTATGCAAGGACCGTGCCAATCGACAGAACCACGTTATTTCAAAGATTTGCGGGTATGGTTAACATCGCACTGTAAAATCCTTCGACAGTGACCGGCAGGGTGTCAGCGCGCTGTCCGCCCTCCGGCCATCAGGACCGCGCCGGCGGCGGACCCGGCGGCCATCACGGCAAAGGCCCAGCCCCAGCCCTGCGGCGAGGCGATGCCCCCGGCGAGGTCCAGCGTGACGCCGACCGCCAGCGGCCCGGCGACGCCGCCGAGGAATCCGACCGCGGCATGCACCGCCATGGTGGCGCCGCGCAGCTGCGGGTCGGCCAGTGCGACCGTGCCGGCGGTGACGGCCCCGGTGTCGCCGTAACACGTCATGCCAAACAGCACGGCGAGCGCGACCACCATCCAGAGCGGCCATCCGCTGGCGAGTCCCAGCATCACGCCTGCGGCGACGGAGGCCACCATGAGGGCGATCGTCGCGCGGCGGCGGTTGCGCCGCGCCGCCAGCTCGCCGAAGGCCATGCTCGCCGGCACTCCGGCCAGCGCCACCAGCATGGCGACGGCGACGGGCGAGACGAAGAAGCGCGCGCCCTGTTGCGCCTCGACGAAGACGAGGAAGGTGACCAGCCAGACGCGGTAGGCGAACACCTCCCATGTATGGGTGAAGTAGACCAGGACGTTGCGCATGGCCGCTCCGTTGCGCAGGACCGGGCGAAAATCCAGCAGGTGGCGCGGGCCGGTCCCCGTGGAGGCGCGCCCGGCGGGCAGCACGGCCCAGCCCAGCGCCAGCCCCGCCAGGTGCCCGGCGCCGGCGAGGCCGAACGCCCAGCGCCAGTTCAGCCATTCGGCCGCCGCGCCGCCGACCCAGATCGACAGCGCGGTGCCGAGCGCGAAGATGGAGGTGTAGTAGCTGGTCGCCCGGCTGCGCTGCGGCTCCTCGAGCCGGTCGGCCAGGCAGCGCAGCCCGGGCATGTAGGTCCCGGCGACCCCGACGCCGGTCAGCAGCCGGAAGGCGATGCCCGACCACAGCCCGTCCGCCAGTGCGGCGAAGCCCAACGAGGCGACGGCGCCGACCAGCGCGCCGGCGATGAAGATGCGTTTGGGTGCGATGCGGTCGGTCAGGGCCATCACCACCGGCACGGCGACGACGTATCCGGCGAAGAAGCTGCCGCCGAGCCAGCCGGCCTCGGTGCTGGAGAGCGACCACGCCGCGATCAGCTCCGGCAGCACCGCCGCCACCGTCATGAAGGCGAGCAGGTTGAGCACCAGCGTGGCGCAGGAAAGCGAGACGAGCGCGGCGAACGGCATCGGCATCCAATAGGCGATGGCGGCACCCCCGTCCAGCGGGGCGGGACACGGCGTCGCGGGGGGTCGCATTCGCCGTTGCGATACGCTAAACCATCCTCGCCGCGCCACTGCGCGGCGCCTCGATCAAACCCGCGCAAACATCACCGGCATGACATTCCAGATTCCCGAACCACGTGCGACCTACGACCTGACCATGGGCGACGGCGCCGCCATCCGCGTGCGCCGTCACGGCAATGCGAACGCGAAGGCGCGTATCTTCCTCGGCAACGGCAACGGCTTCGCCGCCGACGGCTACTTCCCGTTCTGGGGGCCGCTCTGCGAGACCTTCGACATGGTCGTCTTCGATTTCCGCAACCACGGCTGGAACCCGCCGGCGGAATCGGGGGCGGACGGCCACACCTACGCCCAGATGACGCTGGACCTCGACCGCGTCCTGCGCGAGGTGCGGAGGCGCGACGGCGAGAAGACCGATATCGGCATCTTCCATTCGATGTCTTCGCGCACCGCGATGAAGCATGCCATCGAGCTCGGCTTCAAATGGTCGGCCCTGTTCCTGTTCGACCCGCCCAACGTGCCACCGAAGGGGCATCGCGAATACGAGCGCATGGACTTCTTCGAGCATCGGCTGGCCGAATGGGCGAAGGCGCGGCAGGAGCGCTTCGGCGATCCCTCCGAGCTGGCGGCGCACTACAGGGAAGCGCGGGCGCATTCGACCTGGGTCGAGGGCGCGCACGAGCTGATGGCCCGCGCCGTGCTGCGAGAGGCGGCGGACGGCGGCTGGGAGCTGGCCTGCCCGCGCGAATACGAGGCATCGATCTATCTGCAGGCGATGACGCTCTGCCTGTGGCCGCCCTATGACGCGTTCGGCGGACCGATGAAGCTGATCGGCGCCGATCCCGACGCCAGGGGCGCGCCGGGCCCGGCCTTCGCCAACAGGGCGCTGGCGGAGGATTTCGGCTACGCCTACGAGACCGTTCCGGGCACCGGCCATCTGCTCCAGATCCAGAAGCCGGAAGAATGCCGCCGCATCGTGTTCTCGTTTCTCGACGAGAACGGCATCGGCTATTAGCCTTCGGGGCAGTTGGTGACCGAGGAGAAGAGACGTGGCTGATACGGCGACGGTTGAGAAGTTCACCGGCCAGTCCGTGGAACGGATGGAGGACGCCCGGCTGCTGACCGGGCGCGCGCGGTTCGCGGATCATTACCCCGTGCCGACGGGCACGCTGCATGCGGCGATCCTGCGCAGCCCGCACGCCCATGCCGAGATCGTTTCCATCGACGTATCGTCGGCTCTGGCGCAGCCGGGCGTGACGGCGGTGCTGACCGGCGAGGACGTCAGGGCGCTGTCCGATCCCTATATCGTCATCGTCAAGCAGCCGCTGGACGAGTGGTCGCTGGCGGTGGACCGGGTGCGCTATGTCGGCCAGCCGGTCGCGCTGGTCCTCGCCTCCGACCGCTATCGGGCCGAGGACGCGCTGACGCATATCGACGTCGCCTACCGCACCCTGCCGCCCGCCATCGATCCCGAAAAGGCCGCCGCGGACGGCGCGCCGCTGGTGCATCCCGCCGCGGGCACCAACCAGGTCTCGGTGCGCGAGTTCTCCTACGGCGATCCCGACGGCGCCTTCGCCGAGGCCGACCGGACGGTGAAGCTGAAGATCGAATACCCGCGCAACTCGCTGACCCCGATCGAGGGCTTCGTCGTGCTGTCCGAATATCTGCGCGACGACGGCATGTTCGACGTGTTCTCGAACTTCCAGGGCCCCTATACCGGCCATCCGGTGATGGCGCGGGCGCTGCGCGTGCCGGAATCGAACCTGCGGCTGCGCACCCCGGCCAATTCGGGCGGCAGCTTCGGGGTCAAGCAGTCGCTGATGCCCTATATCGTGCTGATGAGCGTGGCGGCGCGCAAGGTGGGGCGGCCGGTGAAATGGGTCGAGGACCGCTTCGAGCACCTGACCGCCGCGAACTCCGCGCCCAACCGCGTCGTCACCATCGAGGCGGCGGTGAAGGGCGCGGGCAGGATCACGGCGCTGCGCATCGACCAGCTCGACGATTACGGCGCGTTCCTGCGCACGCCGATGCCGGGGCCGCTCTACCGCATGCACGGCACGCTGACCGGCGCGTACGACATCCATAACCTCGCCGTCACCAACCGGCTGGTGCTGACCAACAAGACGCCGGTGGGGCTGGTGCGCGGCTTCGGCGGGCCGCAGATGTATTACGGCATCGAGCGGCTGATGCACCGCGTCGCCGTCGAATGCGGGCTCGACCCGCTGGACGTGATCCGGACCAACCTGATTCCCGCGGGCTCGTTTCCCTACAAGGCGGCTGCCGGCGCACTCTACGATTCCGGCGACTACCAGACGGCGATCGAAAGCGCGGTGCGCGACGGCAAGCTCGACGAGCTGCTGAAGCGCCGCGAGCAGGCCCGCGCCGAAGGCCGGCTCTACGGCATCGGCTTTGCGGCGGTGGTCGAGCCGGGCATGTCGAACATGGGCTATCTCTCGACCATCACCCCGGCGGAGGAACGCGCGAAGCGGGGCCCGCAGGACGGCGCGGTGTCGATGGCCACGGTGAATGTCGATCCCACCGGATCGGTGGTGGTCAGCAGCGACACCACCCCGCAGGGGCAGGGCCACGCCACGGTGATGGCGCAGCTCGTCGCCGACCAGCTCGGGCTGCGCCCGGAGCAGATCCGGGTGAACACCGAGCACGACACGCAGAAGGATCCGTGGTCGATCGCCGCCGGCACCTATTCCTGCCGGTTCTCGCCGGGCACGGCGGTGGCGACCCAGATGGCGGCGAAGAAGGTGCGCGACAAGCTGGCGCGCATCGCCGCATCCCGGCTGAACGTCACAGCCGACCAGGTGGAGTTCGGCGGCGGGCGCATCTTCGACCGAGAGAACCCGGACAACGCGCTGAGCTTCGCCCGCATAGCCGGCGGCACGCACTGGTCGCCGAGTCTGCTCCCCGACGGCATGGAAGGGGGCCTCCGCGAATCCGCGACCTGGGCGCCGCCCGAACTGGCGCCGCCGGATGCCGACGACCGGGTCAACACCTCGCTGACCTACGGCTTCGTGTTCGATTTCTGCGGCGTCGAGATCGACCGCGAGACGGGCGAGATCGACATCGACCGCTACGTCACCATGCACGACGCCGGCACGCGGATGAACCCGATGATCCTCGACGGCCAGACCTTCGGGGCGTTCGGCCAGGCCATCGGCGCGGCGATGTACGAGGCGTTCGAATACGGCGAGGACGGCAGCTTCCTCACCGGCACCTTCGCCGACTACCTGGTGCCGACCTCCTGGGAGGTGCCGACGCCGATACTGCTGCACATGGAGACGCCGTCGCCCTTCACCCCGCTCGGCGCCAAGGGCGGGGCCGAGGGCAACAGCATGTCCACCCCCGTCTGTATCGCCAATGCGGTGTGCGACGCGCTGGGGGTGGAGAACGTGAACCTGCCGCTGTTCCCGTCGCGCATCGCCGCGCTGATCCACGGCGAGGAAAGGCCGCGCCCTGCGGGGTCGAAGGCGACGGCAGCCGAGGCCGCGCCCGCCGCGTCCGGCGGTCATGCGCTCAAAGGCGCGGGCGATACCTTCGTGCCGGCGTCGCCGCAGGCGGTCTGGGACACGCTGCTCGACCCCGAGAAGCTCGCCGCCGTCATTCCCGGTTGCCGCAAGCTGGACCTGGTGGCGGAGAACCAGTACCGGGCCGAGGTGCGGCTCGGCGTCGGACCCGTACGCGGGGTGTTCGTGGCCGAGGTGGGGCTCAGCGACATGGACCCGCCGAAGGCGGCGACGCTGTCGGGAGGGCTGTCCGGCCCGCTGGGCTCGTCGCGTGGTTCCGGCCGGGTGACGCTGGCGGCGGAAGGCGACGGGACGCGGGTGACCTACAACTACACGGTCGAGATCGGCGGCAAGGTCGCGGCCGTCGGCGGGCGCATGATCGAAGGCGCGGCACGCGTCGTCGTCGGCCAGTTCTTCTCGCGCCTCGCGGCCCAGGTTTCGGGCGGCGCGCCGGGCGCGGCGCGCGGCGGCTGGTGGAACCGGCTGCTCGCCGCTTTGGGCTTGCGCTGACCCGCATTCGTGATGGACGATCCACCCGCCGCGCGCGGATGACGGCGGGAAGGACCGCGATGCGCCCTTTCGTCCTGATCGTCGCATCCGCCGTTCTCTCGGCGGCCGCCGCTGCCGGGGACGCTCCGCCGGGCGGCGGATTTTCCCTGCCGCTCCGCTGCGAGCCCGGCGTCGATTGCTGGGTGATGAACTATCCCGACACCGACAAGGGCGCCGGCGCGAAGGACCATGCCTGCGGGCCGCGCAGCTACGATGGGCACAAGGGCACCGATTTCGCGATCCGTGACATGGCGGCGATGCGCGCCGGGGTGCCGGTGACGGCGGCCGCGTCCGGGACCGTGCTGCGGGTCCGCGACGGGATTGCGGACCGGCTGATGCGGGACGAGGCTGACTCCGCTGCCGTGCAGGACCGGGATTGCGGGAACGGGCTCGTGATCGAGCACGGGGCGGGGTGGCAGAGCCAGTACTGCCACATGCGCAACGGCAGCCTTGCGGTAAAGCCGGGCGAGACGGTTGCGCGCGGTCAGGCACTCGGCCTCGTCGGGGCGTCGGGGCGGACGGAGTTTCCCCATGTCCACATCACGATCCGCAAGGACGGGGAGGTGCGCGATCCCGCGACCGGGCGTCCGCTGGAGGCGCCCTGCGGGCCCGGCGGCGCGCCGCTCTGGGACGCCGGGGCCCGGCTGGCCTACCAGCCGTCGGCGATCTACGCCGCGGGATTCGCGGCCTGGCCGCCCTCCACCAGCGCGATCAAGGAGAACGCGGCCGGCTCCGCGTCGCTGCCGTCCGACTCCCGCGCGCTGGTGCTCTGGGCGACCCTCTTCGGCGTGCGCAAGGGCGACCGGCTCATGCTGGAGATCGTCGCCCCGGACGGCTCGGCGGTGACGCGGAGCGAGGCGGTCGCGGCGCGCGACCAGTCATGGCGCCTGCAATACGGCGGCAGGAAGCTGCTGGCCCTGGAATGGCCCCCGGGAATTTACAACGGCCGCTTCCGCCTCCTGCGCCCCGGCCTCAACCTCGAAAGGCGGGTCACGCTCCGCATCGACTGAGTCCCCGTCCCCGGACATGGAAAGGGCGGCCCCGCCGGGCCGCCCCTGTCGTCCGCGCTTCGCCGCGCCGGCGGTTCAGGATACCGGCGTCAGCCGCCTGACCTTGCCGCTGGTGACGTGCGGCTTCACGTCCTTGCGGGTCTCGTGGGAGATCACGCGGGTGTCGTTCTGGTCGCCCGACCGGGTGCCCATCATGATCATCGGGCCGTCGCCGGTGTTCTCGAGCTGGTAGAACGAGCCGCCCTTGATCAGCGCCACCGTGCCGGGCTCCAGCACCGCCTTGCCGCCGTCGGGGAAGTGCATGGTGCACTGGCCCTGGAAGCAGGTGAAGGTCTGGTCCTGGTTGTGGCAGTGCATTTCGTCATGATCGCCGGTGTCCGGGTAGTAGTGCACCCAGGCATGCATCTTCCGGCTGTTCATGACCCTGGTGCGCTGCTTTTCCTTCAGCGCGATTTCGACCGGCTTGATGATCTCGATAGTCATGAAGCTCTCCTAATCGGTTGTGACCTGCCGTCTGCGCGGCGTGTTCAGCGCTTCTTGTAGTATTTGTTGAGGATGACCTCTTTTACCTCGGCGAACTCCTTCGGGTCCAGCGCGTCCATCACTTCCAGCACGTTTTTCTGAAGCGTCTCGCCGTCGAGATAGCCGGGGTTGAGGCGGCGCTTCTTCGCTTCGGCGATATAGGTCGGGTCGTTCAGCACCTCCTTCAGCGCGGCGCGGAGATAGTCGACCTTGGCCTTCGGCGTGCCGGGCGCGGCGACGATGACGCGCCCCAGCGAGGTCAGCCCCGCGCGCCAGTCGAGCCATTTTCCATCGCCGGGCTCGGCTTGCCGACCTCGTAGGCGGTCGGCACGTCGGGGAATTCCGGTGCGCGCTCGCGCGACAGCGACAGGATGACGCGGAACTTGCCGCTGCGCACGAAGCGGGAAGCGGCCTCCGAGGTGATCACCCGCGCGTCGAGCTCGCCCTGCTCTATGGCGAGATTCATGCCGCGGCTGCCCTTGTAGCCGTGGATGATGCGCGAATCGAAGCCCAGCGCGTGGGACAGCACCGACTGGTAGTCGGAGTTGCCGTCGGTCTTGCCCGAACCGCCCCAAATGAAGATGTGCTTCGCCTTGAGCGCCTGGGCGAAGGTCGGGAAGGGGAATTTGGGACCGACCATCACGATCTTGGGCGGGCCGCTGACCCGCGCCAGCCAGTTCAGCTTGCGCACGTCGTAGTTCACGCCCTTGAGCCCGAAGAGCTGCGCGCCCGCCGCCCCCTCGCCGGTGGTCAGCAGGATCGTGTGTCCGTCCGCCGCCGCCGCGACCAGCCGGTTCATGGCGCTGAGTCCGCCGGCGGCCGGCTCGTTCACCGGCACCATCTTGGCGCCCGTCTTCTTCTCGACATAGGGCAGGATGGTGCGCATGTAGGCGTCGTAACCGCCGCCGACGCTGCCCATCGTGATGAAGCGCATCTGGCGGTCCTTGTACTCGTCCGCGGGTCCGGCGGCGGACGCGGACCAGGCGCCGAGGCATACCGCCGCCGCGGCGGCCAGGCTATGCGCGAAAGCCGGTTTTCCGAATTTCTTCGAAGTCATCTGCAGAAGCTCCCTGTTAAGCGTTGCCGCGGCTTTTTGTACGAGGCCGCTGACACTGGATCGTGGAATCTACGCCTCTCGCCGGCCCTTGCATAGCCGCCACACCGGGCACCCCGCCTTCCCACGATGGCGTTTGACAGCCGGGTGACGGTAGTCCAAGAATCCCTGCCAAGAGTAAAGGCATCAAAGCAAATTTCAGGAGGAGGCATAATCATGGATGGAATGCGTAAGGCGCTGGCCGGTCTGACCGGCGCGGCGGTCGCTCTCGCGGTCGGGCTGGGCGCTGCCCATGCTGCGGATCCGAGCTGGCTGGACAAGGATCTGCTCGCCAAGGCGAAGGCCGGCAACGAGACCAAGATCACGGTCTATTCCTCGACCAACGAGCGCGAGGGGCTGCCGCTGTGGGGGAAGTTCACCGAGGCGTCCGGCATCAAGGTCGATTACGTGCGCGCCTCCGACACCAAGCTGATGGCGCGGATCACGGTGGAGAAGCGCGCCAAGCAGGAAAGCTGGGACGTGATCCAGACGACCTCGCTGAAGAAGATGCCGCAGCAATGGCTGGCAAAGTTCGATCCGCCGCTGTCGAAGGAGATTCCGGCCGAGGCGCAGGACAAGGACGACCGCTGGTACGGCGTCTACGCCAATTTCAACACCCCGGCCTACAACACCAAGCTGGTGAAGGCGTCGGACCTGCCCAGGACGTATGAGGACTTCGCCAAGCATCCGGAGTGGGCGGACAAGACCGCCATCGATTTCAGCGACGAGGAATGGCTCGCCGCCATGTACATGCATTACGGCAAGGAGAAGGGCGAGAAGATCGTCAAGGACATCGTCAAGGCCCTGAAGCCCAAGCTGACGCGCGGCCATCTGGCGATGGCGCGTTCCGTCGGCGCGGGCGACTACGCCATCGCGCTGAACAACTACACCAACCTGACCATCAACGTGATGCTGGGCAAGGGCGCCACGGACTGGTGGGTGATCGAGCCTGTTGCCGTGTTCTACGGCCAGGTCGGCATCAATGCGGACTCGCCCGCGCCCAATGCCGCGCGGCTCGGCGCCAACTACCTGATCAGCAAGGAAGGCCAGACCCAGCTCGCTTCGAAGGGCCGTATCCCCGTGCGCGACGACGTGCCGACGACCCCGCCCGGCGTGCTGGACAAGTTCAAGGGCAAGAAGGTCATCCCGGTGCTGCTCGATCCCAAGGAGAGCAAGCGGTGGGGCGACACCTTCAAGAAGGTGATGTCCACCCGCTAGAGCGTCAGGCGGCGCCCGGCGGCGCCCGACCGCGCAGGTAACGGCAAAGGGATGGCCGCGGAAACGGGAGTTCCGCGGCCATTGCCACGGGGAGAAGAAATGGCTGCGGGGAGCCTGCAATCCGGATCGGGCGAGGGATTCGCGTCGCGTATCGCCGGCTGGTTCCGGCTGTCGAACCTTGTGCTCGTCTTCTGCGTGGTGCTGGCCGGCTGGCTGGTCTTCGTGCCGCTGGGCTCGCTGATCTATATCTCGCTGGCCGAGGACACGCCGATCGGCCCGGGCGGGTTCACTCTCGACAATTTCATCAACGCCTATGCCGACCGGCATCTGCTGGTGCTGTTCCGGAACTCCATGATCTACGGCGTCGGCACGGCGGTGGTGACGCTGGTGATGGGGGCGGGCGTCGCCTGGGTCGTGGAACGGACCGACGCGCCGGGGCGCGGCGCCTTCCACGTCATGTCCCTGATGTCCTTCGCCATTCCCGGGCTGCTGACCACGATGGCCTGGATCCTGATCTTCAGCCCGAATATCGGCTGGCTGAACAAGCTGATGATGGGCTGGTTCGGACTGTCGGAGGCACCGGTCAACATCTACACCATGACCGGCATGATCTGGGCCCTGAGCAGCCACTACTTCCCGCTCGCCTACCTGCTGATGGGGCCCGCGTTTCGGGTGCTCGACATCCGCATGGAGGAGGCGGCGACGGTGTCGGGCGCGCGTAACTGGCAGGTGGCGACGCGGGTGACGCTGCCGCTGCTGCGCCCGGCGATCCTCTCGACGCTGCTGCTGCTGTTCGTGCGCGGGATCGAGAGTTTCGAGGTGCCGCGGCTGCTCGGCATCCCGGCCGACATCGCCGTGTTCACCACTGAGATACAGAACGCGACGACCGAGGTGCCGCCCGCCTTCGGCATCGGCGCGGCGCTGGGAATGACGCTGCTGCTGATCTGCGTGCTCGGCGTGTTCCTGTACCGCCGGGCGACGGCCGACGCCTCGGCCTACGCGACCGTGACCGGCAAGGGCTACCAGCCCACCCCGCTCGCCCTCGGACGCTGGCGCTGGCCGGTCAGCCTTGCCGCCTGGGCGATGTTCGCGCTGGCACTGGGGCTGCCGCTGTTCACCCTGATCTGGCAGTCCTTCTTCGATGCCGTGACGGTGCCGAACCTGGCGATGATCGGTGAGGGATCGATCAGGAACTACACCTTCCTGTTCAGCTATCCGGTGTTCATCACGGCGCTGCAGAACAGCGGTGCGCTCGGCGCGATGGCGGCGACCGCGGTGGTCGCGCTGGCCTTCGTGATGGCCTGGATTGCGCAGCGCTCGTCCACGAAGCACGGCTGGGCGCTCGACGCGCTGGCCTTCGCCCCGATCGCCATCCCCAGCGTGATCATCGGCGCCAGCATCCTGTTCGCCTACATCATGATCCCCATCGGGGTCTACAACACGATCTGGATCCTGCTGATCGCCTACGTGACCATGTACCTGCCCTATGGCATGCGGTTCACCTCCGGCGGCATCGTCCAGATTCACAAGGAGCTGGAGGAAGTCGCCCAGGTGTCCGGAGCCAGCCTGCTGCAGATCTTCCGCCGCGTGCTGATCCCGCTGCTCGCGCCCGTGCTGATCGCGGCCTGGCTCTATGTCTTCGTGCTGGCGGTGCGCGAGCTGGCGGCCTCGATCTTCCTCGCCGGGCCGGGCACGCAGGTGCTCGGCACCATCAGCCTGACCATGTGGGAGGAGGGCGGCAGCTTCGGCGCGGTATGCGCGCTGGGCATGGTGCAGATCGCGCCGCTCATCGTCGTCGTCATCCTGCTGCGCAGGATGGAGACCATCATCAGCCGGCGCGGCTGACGGCGGGAACGGAAAAGAAGAACGGAACGCGGATATGCTTGCGATCGAGACGCTGAGAAAGACGTTCAACGCCCGGGGCGGCGGCCGGGTCCACGCCGTGGACGGGGTGTCGCTGGCGGTGGATCAGGGGAAGCTGCTGACCCTGCTGGGCCCGTCGGGCTGCGGCAAGACCACCATCCTGCGCTGCATCGCGGGGCTGGAACGGCCAGATTCCGGCCGCATCGTGATCGGGAACCAGACAGTCTACGATTCCGATGCCGGGATATTTGTCCCCGCCAACCGGCGCGGGATCGGCATGGTGTTCCAGTCCTATGCCATCTGGCCGCATATGTCGGTGTTCGAGAACGTGGCCTTTCCGTTGCGCGTGGCGCGCGGCGAGCGCTACGGCCGCGAAGAGGTCGCCGCCAAGGTGAAGCGGGCGCTGGAGATGGTCCGCCTCGGCGGGTTCGAGACCCGGTCCGCGACCCAGCTTTCCGGCGGTCAGCAGCAGCGCCTGGCGCTGGCGCGCGGGCTGGTGCGCGAGCCGGCCCTGCTGCTGCTGGACGAGCCGCTCAGCAATCTAGACGCCAAGCTGCGCGAACAGATGCGGTTCGAGCTCAAGCGGCTGCAGACGGAGCTCGGCGTGACCACGCTCTACGTCACCCACGACCAGTCGGAGGCGCTGGCCCTGTCCGACGTGATCGCCGTGTTCAATGCCGGCCAGGCGATCCAGAGCGGCAGCCCGTTCGAGATATACCGCAATCCCAACAGCGAGTTCGTGGCCGATTTCACCGGCTCGACCAACTTCCTCGAAGGCACCGCGGATGCGGGCGGCGACGGCGACGGCGCCTCGGTCAGCACCCCGTTCGGGGTGATGCGCTGCGGCTTCGTCCAGGACGGGGTGGTCGCGGGCGGCGCGACGCTGGTCAGCATCAGGCCGGAAGACGCGGCGCTCAGCCTCGAGCCCCCGCCGGCCGGCGTCAACACGCTGCTCGGCACGGTGTCGAACCGGATCTATCTGGGCGACGTGTTCGACTACCAGGTCAGCGCCGGGGGGACCGAGCTGCGGGTGCGGATGCGGGCCGAGAGCGGCGCTGACTTTCCGCTCGGCGCCGCGGTCCATGTCTCGATGCCGGTGGAGACCTGCGTCGCGCTCCGCAAGCCGGACAGCGGCGAGCGCGCGGCCCGCGCGCAGGCGGACGACTGACGTCATGGGACGTTGATTCGCCGTCTTTCCGGCCCCAGATAAGGAGCGGCGGCCGCGCCCGTGCCGCAAGAGAGGGGGCCCGCCCCATGACATCCGGAAAAGCCATCCTGCTGGGCAGCGTCGTCCTCGGCGTCGCCATCGTCGCCGCGGCCTTCGTATGGCGCGCGCCGATGCCGGCTGCCGGTCCTGAAACGACGGCTTCCGCGCCGGCGACGCGGCCGGCGGAGACCCCCGGCCGTTACCAGATCGTCAAGGTCGAGAACGGCGTGAGCTGGCGGCTGGACACCGCGACCGGCGAGATGACCGCCTGCCGGGTCGACGGCGACCACATGCTCTGCGCCCGCTCGACCGAGGCGACCGAACTGCCCAAGGTCTCCGCCGAGGCGCTGGAGGCGCAGCGCAGGGCGAGGGAGAAGGCCCGCGACGAGGAAAAGACCGCTATCCTCGACCGCTTTCTCGCGTTCTTCAAATGGGTGGTCGAGCAGGCTCGCGCGGCAGACAGGCCGGCGGATGCGGCCCCGCCCGCGCCGTCCCCCGGCGACGGCGCCGCGCCGCGCACGCTCTGACCGGTCAGGCCGGTGGCGGGAGAAGACGACGACGCGGCCTTCATGGAACGGGCCTTCGCGCAGGCAAGGAAGAGCTTCGACGAGGGAGGCCTGCCCGTCGGTGCGGTGCTGGTGCGGGCGGGCCGCATCGTCGCGGAAGGCCACAACCGGCGCGTCCAGCAGGGCGACCCGCTCGCCCACGGGGAGATGGACTGCCTGCGCGCCGCCGGACGGCAGACCGGCTATCGCGACTGCACGCTCTACACCACCCTGTCGCCCTGCATGATGTGCGCCGGAACGATCGCCCAGTTCCGCATCCCGCGCGTGGTGATCGGCGAGAACGAGAATTTCGGCGGTAACGAGGACTTCCTGCGCGAACGCGGCGTCGCGGTGACGGTGCTGGCGCATCCCGGCTGCATCGCCCTGATGCGGCGCTTCATCGCCGAAAACCCGGCGCTCTGGCATGAGGATATCGGCGAGGAGTGACGGTCGGTCCCGCCTATCGGCGGACGGTAGCCTTCAGGGAGCAAATCGACAGAGCTGCGATGCGGGAAATTACTTGCGGCGGACCTTGGACTTGCGGGTTTCTTCTGCCCATTTCTTGCGGCGTGCCTCGGCCACCCGCGCAAGACCGCGGGTTCCTTCTCTCAGTTCTCTCTCTCCGGCAGATTCCTGCGTTCGCTGGCTCAGGAGACGGGAGGCTGCAATCTGGAGCGCCCCACGAATGACCTGCTGTTGCGCGTGTACCTCCTCATAAAACTCTTCGCCGCCGCCCTCCAGGAATTCACGGGACGGGTCTATGTCCAGCGCAACCGTCAGTTCATCGCTTGACGGATACTGGCCGACCACATCCCAATGGTTCTGCATTGCGTTGATAAGGGCGACCGCTTGGCGTCCAATTTCGTACGGCTTTCCGGCCC
>WHUE01000110.1:0-290 GCA_009377375.1 Alphaproteobacteria bacterium
TATCGCGGGCTGGGCGAGGGTCTTCGCGTCGACATACCACTGGTCGGTCAGCCGGGGCTCGATGACCACGCCGGACCGGTCGCCGAAGGGCACCGTCATCGGGTTGTCCTCGATCTTCTCCAGCAGGCCCATCGCCTCCATCCCGGCGACGATCTTCTCGCGCGCCTCGAACCGGTCCATGCCGCGAAAGGTCTCCGGCGCCTCCTCGTTCAGCCGGCCGCTCTCGTCGAAGATGCTGACCATCGGCAGGTCGTGCCGCCGGCCCACCTCGAAATCGTTGAAGTCGTGCG
>WHUE01000110.1:300-10197 GCA_009377375.1 Alphaproteobacteria bacterium
CTGTGTCGCCGAGCATCGTTTCGGGGCGGGTCGTGGCGACGATTATATATTTATCTTCAATGCCTTCTATCGGGTACTTGAAGTGCCACAGGAATCCGCTGACCTCCCGCTGCTCGACCTCCAGGTCGGAGATCGCGGTATGCAGCTTGGGGTCCCAGTTGACCAGCCGCTTGTCGCGGTAGATCAGCCCTTCCCGGTGCAGCGTGACGAAGACCTTGCGCACAGCGCGGGACAGCCCGTCATCCATGGTGAAGCGTTCGCGCGACCAGTCGCAGCTCGCCCCCAGCCGGCGCAGCTGGCCGGTGATGGTGCCGCCGGATTCGGCCTTCCATTGCCACACCCGGTCGATGAAGCCGTCACGGCCGAGATCGTGCCGGGTCTTCCCCTCCTCGGCGAGCTGGCGCTCCACCACCATCTGGGTGGCGATGCCGGCATGGTCCGTCCCCGGCTGCCACAGCGAATCCCGGCCCCGCATGCGGTGAAAGCGGATCAGGATGTCCTGCAGCGTGTTGTTGAGGGCATGGCCCATATGCAGGCTGCCGGTGACGTTCGGCGGCGGAATGACGATGGTGTAGGGATCGGCGTTGCCGCCGCCGGCAGGGTCCCGCGACAGGTCGCAGGCGAAGGCGTTGTCGCGCTCCCAGCGCGCATAATGCCGGGCCTCGACCTCGGCGGGCTCGTAAGTCTTTTCGATCGTCATGCGAAATTCACGCCACAAGCGGGACCGTGCGCGGCGCCGGCCGCCGCGCGGGACGGTGTTTTAACTGGCTGGGACGGTGCGTCAAGCCCGCGGCGGGGCGACGCGGGGTCGGGCCTAGTCGTCCGCGTCGGCGCGGCGGGCCAGACGCTCCACCTCGCGCCGGACGATGCGCTCCGTCAGCGCCGGCAGGTGGGCGTCGAGCCATTGCTTGATCATCGGGCGCATGACCTCCTTCACGAGGTCTTCGATCGTGCGGTTTCCGGCGCCGATCGGCGTGCCGCCCTGCGCCTGGCCTACTGCGGCTACGAGGCTGGAAAGCTGCGATTCGGCGGCGCTGGCGGCCGCGGCCGAAAGCAACCCGCCTCCCGCCGACGCGGCCGGCGGCGCAGAAACAGGCGCTGACCCGGACTCGGGTTCATAATCGGCTTCGGCTTCGGTTTCGGGCTCAGGCGTGCTGTCGAACATCCCGCCGACGGAGTCCTGGTCGTCCTCCTCGCCGGCTTCCTCGGCGATTTCGGTCAGCTCCAGCACGTCGTCCTCGTCGGGCTCCGCGGGCGCGACCGCCTCGGCCTCGGCGGACGACTCCGCGTCTTCCGGCTCCTCCGACGGCGCGGGCGCCGCCGCGGCGGCGTCCTGCGCTCCGTCCTCCGGCGTTCCGTCTTCGGAAATGATCCGCCGAATCGACGCCAGGATTTCCTCCATCGACGGTTCCTGCTGGGATTTCGGTTCGCTCATGCCCTTCCAATCCGTTCCGGCATCTGTACCGGCGGGACTATGGTTAGCAAATTCTAAACAAAACAATAACGCAGGGCCGAAAAACCTGACAGCGGCTTATTCGCCGTCGATCGAGGTTCCCCAGAACTTGCCGCGCACCGCCTTGTAGTGGGCCTCGTAATCGTAACCCTCCACGGGCAGGTTGAGATTCCTGGCCGTCAGCTCGCCGACCGCCGCGCGGAGCGAGAAGCTGGCCACCACCTCGTCCCGCTGGGCCTGCACCAGGCTGACGCGCGCGTCCAGCAGCTCCTGCTCGGCGTCGAGCACATCCAGCACCGTGCGCGAGCCCACCGCCGCCTCCTGTCGCACGCCCTCGAGAGCGATTTCGGCCGCCCGCACTTCCTCGGAAAACGCCTTGATCTGCGCCCGTGCCGTCTGCAGCGCCTCCCAGGCGCTGGTGCCTTCCTGAACGGCGCTGCGCACCGCAAGATCGAGCTCCTGGCGCCGCTGGCCGGCGATCTCCTTGGCCTCGCGCACCCGGGCGCTGACCGCGCCGCCCTGATAGAGCGGCACCCTGACGACGGCGATGATCGAGGCGGAATCGGTGCGGCTGAAGCGCGACGTGGCCTGGTCGGTGCGCGCGACCTCGGCTTCGAGGTCCAGCTCCGGATACCGCTCGGACGTCACGACACCCACTGTCGCCTGCGCCGCCTCTTCCGTGAAGCGCGCGACCGCCACATCCGGCGCGTTGCCGCGGGCAAGCGACAACACGCTGTCCTCATTGGCCGGCAGGCCGCCCAGCGGCGTCGTCGGCCGCAGCCGGCCCGGCATCTCGCCCACCGTGCTGCGATAGCGGGCGCGCGAGCTGATGAGATCCCCTTCGGCGCGGATGCGGTCCGCATTGGCGCGCGACAGGCGCGATTCCGCCTGGGCCACGTCCGTGCGCGTCACCTCGCCGACCTGGAACCGGTCGTTCGCCGCCTCGCGCTGACGCTGCAGCACCCTTTCGTTGTTGGTGTTCAGCTCCAGCACCGCCTGGTCGCGCAGCACATCCATATAGGCGGTCGCCGCGGCCAGCAGCACGTCCTGCTCGGTGGCGAGCAGCCGCGCGCGGTCGGCATGCACGTTGTACTCGGCCCGTCGGGTTCCATACTGCGTTCCGAAGCCGGAAAAGAGGTTCTGTTCCACGAGGATGCTGCCGTTCTTCGGCGTGCGGACCTCCGAATCGATGTCGCCGTTCTGGTCGACGCTGCGCTTGCCGCCCGAGGCGTTCAGCGTCACCGTCGGCCGCCAGCCCGACAGGGCTTCGGAAACGGTGTTGTCGGTGGCGCGAAGCTGGGCCCTGGACGCCTGCAGCGACGGGTTGGTCTCATAGGCCCGGGCCAGCGTTTCCTCCAACGTCTGGGCGGCGACCGGCGCCGCGGACAGCGCCAGCGCGACGGCAAGCCCCGCAAGTCGCGGCACAACCGATATACGAGCCTTACCACTATGCATTCGTAACGCCTCCATCGCCATCTCCGCCCGGCTGCGCGCCCGGATCAGAATACGAAACCCTTCCTCGACTCGAAACCCGGCAGCACCGGCACCGCCGCGTCGAACAGCTTGCGGCCCGACACCACGCCGCCGCTGCGGACGAACAGGGTCGCGCTGCCGGTCCGGCAGCCGCCGCCGACGCAGACCACGCCCAGCCGGCCGCCCTCCGTGAGCTGGTCCGTCAGCGCCGACGGAACCTCCTCCGCCGCGCCGTTGACCAGGATCGCATCGTAAGGCGCCTGCGCCGGATGCCCGGCGGCGAGGACCCCCTCGGCGATCATGACGTTGTCTATCGCGAGCTCGGTCATCAGCGCGTTGGCGCGCGCGGCCAGCGCCGGCTCGCATTCCAGCCCGACCACGGTCGTCGCCAGCCGGGAGATCACCGCGCTGGAGTAGCCGGTGCCGCAGCCGACGTCGAGAACCACGTCGTTCGCCCCGATATCCAGCGCCTGCAACAGCCGCGCCAGGATCATCGGCTCCAGCAGACAGCGCCCCGCACCGCAGGGGACGTCCTCGTCGCAATAGGCGACGCCGGCCCTGCCCTCCGCGACGAACAGCTCGCGGGGCATGGTTTCGAATCCCTCGAGAACGCGCCGGTCCGTCACCTGGTTGGTGCGGAGCTGCGATTCCACCATGTTCTGCCGCGCGCGGGAAAAATCGATCATGGGTCCAGCGTGTTGCCGCTTCTGCTTGTACCGGGCGGAGACATGTGGAAACGCCCCGAAATGCCCGTGGTTTATATACTGTCCGCCCGCCAATAAACAATCAAAGTCGCGCAGGACGGCGGGACGCGGCAGCGGATTTCTTGACCGGCATTCGCGCCTCGCCTATATGTCGCCCACCATCGGCCCGGTGGGAGAGTGGCTATCCAGAGGCCTGCAAAGCCTTGCACGCCGGTTCGATTCCGGCCCGGGCCTCCAAAATCCCTCTTAAAGCGAGATATGCGGCGATGCGGTCGGTGCAGGCCGGTCGGGCGATCCGCGCTATCCCCGCGCTGCCGGCTTCCCGACGATCGCCTCGACCTCCGCCCACGGCATCGGCGCGTTGAACTGCTCGAACCGCATGCGGACGCGCTGGAGGCTGATTTCGGCGATGACCGCCTTCATGCGCGCAAGGTCGTCCCCGCCCGAAACCAGCGCGGCGGCGTCGTGGGCGGCTTCCTCGTAATGGGTCTTCTCGTCGGACCAGATCACCTTCATCGCCGCGGCGAGCCGGTCCTCGATCTCGCCGCCGCCGATCTTCGACAGCTCGCCGAACGTGCGCGACCCGCCGCCTTCCGTCAGCCCCATCGCGGCGCGCAGCAGCGGGTCGCCCGATTCCATGTATTTGCGGCGCAGGTCGTTGAGCTTCCTGTCCTCGGGCATCTGCTCGACGTCCTCATCCGTGACGGGCCGGCCCAGCGCGAATTCCAGCACGTCGGCGAGGACGAGGTAGTGGTTGAACTCCTCGGTCATCATGTGGAGCCGCTGGTAGATCGCGTGCCGGTCGGCGCCCGCATGCAGCCGCGGGAACTGGTCGACCAGCTTCGCGAACTCCTCGTGCAGGTTGCAGGCATAGCCTTCCGGCGGCGCGTAGCCGATGGCGGGGTTGAGCTCCTTGTACACGGCGCAGCGGAGATAGCGGATATAGTCGCCCCGCCCCGGCTTGCCGGCGACGAAGCGGCGCGGAATCTCGGCCTCCGCCTCCCAGTAGGGCGCCGCCGTGGCGATCAGTTCCTTCTCCACCTGTGCCGTGTCCATCGCGGTTCTCCCTTTTTCCTGCTGCCGTGCTATGTCGCCGCGCGCAGCGCCCGCCACAGGCGTTCGGGCGTCGCCGGCATCTCGACCGTCGGGGCGCCGGCGCGGAAGAGCGCGTCGTTGATCGCGTTCATCACGGCGGGCATCGCGCCCACCGTGCCGGCCTCGCCCACACCCTTCACGCCGAGCGGGTTGCGGGCCGTGGGGATGACGTTGGTGCCGATCTCGAACGTGCAGAAATCGTCGGCGCGCGGCATGCAGTAATCCATGAAGGACGCGGTCAGAAGCTGGCCGGTCCCGCGGTCGTAGCGGACCTCCTCCATCATGATCTGGCTCGCTCCCTGGACGATGCCGCCGTGAATCTGGCCCTCGAACAGCAGCGGGTTGAGGACGGTGCCGGCCTCGTCGACGGCGACGTAGCGGGTCAGCGCCATCCGGCCGGTTTCGGCGTCCACCTCCACCTCGCAGTAATGACAGCCGCTCGGAAAGGTCGGGCCGGAACCGTGCTCGACCCCCCATTCGCCGTGCTCGTAAAGACCGGGCTCGATGTCGTTGGGCAGGCGCGGCTTCTGGAACGAGGCCTTGGCCACCTCCTCCAGGCTGATCGCGCGGTCGGTGCCGGCGACGGTGAAGGCGCCGGCCTCGAACTCGATATCGCCCTCCGCCGCTTCCAGCAGATGGGCGGCGATGCGCTTGCCCTTCTCGATCACCTTGCCGGCGGCGACGGCGACGGCGGACCCGGCGAAGGCGGCCGAGCGCGCGTTGAACGATCCCAGCCCGGTGGAAACCTTGTCGGTGTCGCCGAACCGGTAGTCGATCAGGTCGGCGTCGATGCCCAGCTTGTCCGCCAGCACCTGACGGAAGGTCGTGCCATGCCCCTGGCCGTGATCCATCGCGCCGGTCACCAGCGTGATGCCGCCCTGCTGGTCGAAGCGTATCTCGGCATGCTCGAAATTCGTGCCCGCGACCGAGGCGCAGGTGGTGGACATGCCGATTCCGAGCAGCCGGCCGCGCCCGCGCGCCTCCTCGCGCCGCGCCGCCGCCCCGGCGTAGTCGGCCTTCGCCAGGCAGTCCTCCAGGTTCTTCGGGAAGTCGCCGCAGTCGCAGTTCTCGCCCAGCGCGCTTCTGTAGGGCATCTCCGACGGCTGGACGGTGTTGATACGGCGCAGCTCGGCCGGGTCGACGCCGAGATCGCGCGCCGCCTTGTCCACCATCACCTCGATCACGTAGCAGGGCTCCGGCTTGCTGCCGCCGCGATACTGCGCGTTGCCCATCATGTTGGTCAGCGCGCCGGTGATGCGGACATGCGCGGCCGGTGTCCGGTAGACGCCGATCAGCCCGCCGATGCCGGACGTCACCGCCCCGAGGTTCCGGTCGGTGGTGAAGTAGGCGCCGATGGCGACGCGGGAATAGTAGCGAAAGCCGAGGAAGCGGTATTCCCCGTCCAGCGCCAGCTCGGCGTCGATCAGGCTGCCGCGCCCCTGCTCGTCGGCCAGCATCGCCTCGGTGCGGTCGCCGATCCACTTCACCGGGCGGCCCGTCAGCTCCGACGCCCAGAGCGCCAGGCTGTATTCGGGATAGCAGCCGCCCTTGATGCCGAACCCGCCGCCCATGCTGTCGCAGATGACGCGCAGCTTGCGCTGCGGGATGCGGAAGATCTGCCCGGCGATGAAGTTCCTGATCTGGTGCACCCCCTGCACCGTGGCGCGCAGCGTGTAGCGGTCCTCGCGCGCGTCGTACTCGGCGATGCAGCCGCGCGTCTCGATGGCGTTGCAGGCGACGCGGGTGACCTCCACACGATGCTTCACGACATGCGCCGCGCCGGCGAAGGCGGCATCCGTCGCCGCCGCGTCGCCCTTCTCGAAGGTGAAGGCCTCGTTGTCCGGGTTGGCGTCCCACAGGCGCAGTGCGCCTGGGGCGAGCGCGTCGTCGGCATGAGCCAGCGCCGGCAGCGGGGCGTAATCGACCGCGATCAGCTCCGCCGCGTCCTGCGCCTGTTCCGGCGTCTCGGCGACGACGAAGGCCACCGGCTCGCCCACGTAGCGCACCCGCCCCTGCGCCAGCAGGGGTGCGCTGCACACGAATCCGGGGGCGCCGTCGGACCGCTTGCCGGGGCGCGCCGGCTTCAGCGAGCCGAGCCCGCGCTTCGCCAGGTCGTCGCCGGTCAGCACCGCGACCGCGCCGGGCGCCGCCAGCGCGGCGGATGCGTCCATGGAGCGGATATCGGCATGGGCGTGGGGCGATCGCAGCACCACCGCCCGCGTCTCCCGCCAGGCGTGGACGTCGTCGACATAGAGTCCCCGCCCGGTGAGGAATCGCCTGTCCTCGTCGCGCAGCACCGCGTCGCCGATGCGCATCATGTTCATGGCTGCCCCTCCCTGCCGGACCTCGTCAGCGTCTTCCTGCGCGGTGTCCGAGCCTATGCCGCAGGGCCGACGGCTGGCAACCGGTCAGTCCCCGACCGACCAGCGCAGCGTCTCGCCGCAGCGGAACGGGCACAGCTCGGCGCCGCCCTCCACCGCCACCGGAGACGGGCCGGGGCTGTCCCGCCGGGTCAGGGTCAGCGTCGCTTCGTTGGCGGGCAGACCGTAGAAGGCGGGGCCGTTGAGCGAGCAGAAAGCCTCCAGCCTGTCCAGCGCGCCCTCGTCCTCGAACGCCTCGGCATAGCAGGCGAGCGCCGAGGGGGCGTTGTAGATGCCGGCGCAGCCGCAGTCGCTTTCCTTGTCCGCGCGCGGATGCGGGGCGGAATCGGTGCCGAGGAAGAAAGAGGGATCGCCCGAGGCCGCGGCGCGGCGGAGCGCCAGGCGGTGCCGCTCGCGCTTGGCCACCGGCAGGCAGTAGAGATGCGGGCGGATGCCGCCGGCGAGGAAATGGTTGCGGTTGATCAGCAGGTGGTGCGGCGTGATCGTCGCGGCGACGTTGGGCCCGGCGGCGGCGACGAAGGCCGCGCCCTCCTCCGTCGTGATGTGCTCCAGCACCACCTTCAGCCCGGGATAGTCGCGCACGATCCAGGACAGCACGCGCTCGACGAACACCGCCTCGCGGTCGAAGATGTCGATGGCGGGATCGGCCTCCTCGCCGTGGACCAGCAAGGGCAGACCGATCTTCTCCATCCGCGCCAGAACCGGGCGGATGTTCTCCCAGGCGGTGACGCCGAAGGCGGAGTTGGTGGTGGCGCCGGCGGGGTAGAGCTTCACAGCGGTGAACACGCCCTGCGCGTGGCCGTGCGCGACCTCGTCCGGATCGGTCCTGTCGGTCAGGTAGCAGGTCATCAGGGGCACGAATGCCGCCCCGGCGGGCAGCGCCGCCAGGATGCGGTCGCGATAGGCGACGGCGGCGGCGGTGTCGGTCACCGGCGGGGTCAGATTGGGCATGACGATGGCGCGGCCGAACCGGGCGGTGGTCGCGGGCAGCACCGCGCGCAGCATCGCCCCGTCGCGCAGATGCAGGTGCCAGTCGTCGGGCCGGCGGATGCGGAGGGTGAGCGGCCCGGCCACGTCAGACCGGGGCGGAGAAGAGCGTCCGGCGATAGGTGCGCTCGATATAGCGGCCGAAGCGGAATTTCACCTCCGGCCCGTCCATCGGCGGCGAGCCGTGCTTCCCCGTCACCGGCTCCAGCTCCAGCACGATTACGCCGTGGCCGGGGCTGCGCACGGCCTCGTCGAAGCCCTGCTCCAGCCCGCCCAGCGTCTCGAACGACCAGACCCGTTCGATCCCGAAGCCGCGGGCGATGGCGGCGTAGTCGTTGCCCGCCCTGCCCGGCAGCGGCACGTTGGAGGTGGAGCCGTAGGCCCGGTTGGACAGCAGGAAATGCTTCAGGTTGGGCAGGTCCATGTCGCGCTCCACCATCAGCATGCCGGGGTTCATGCAGAACGCGCCGTCGCCGCTGAACGCCCAGACCTGCGCCTCGGGGATGCCCTCGGCGATGCCGGCGGCGAACAGGCTCGCCATGCTCATCGAGGCTTCCAGGTAGAAGGTGCGTTCCGTGTCGCCGGTGATGCCGTGCCACAGCTCCGACGAGTTGCCGGCCGAGGTCACCACCAGCTCGTCGCGGCGCTGCGCGGCGAGGACGGCGAGGCATTCGCGGTAGGGCATCGCCATCAGGCCAGCCCCTGCAGCAGCTTCCTGGACAGCACCGCGACGGTCGGCCGGCTGATCTTGCGGCTGTGCGCGTAGGCCTCGCCGATCAGCGGCAGCCGGTCGCGCGAATCGATGGTGACGTTCGGCAGGTCGATCGACCGCATCACCTGGTCGAGATAGAGCCCGTTGGAGACGTGGAACTTCGCCCCGTCGTCCAGGCTGCCGCGCTGGGTGATCAGGATGAAGACCGGGATTTCGTAGGTGTAGTTGATCTTGGTGATGGCGTAGACCAGCGTCATCAGCCCCGACGCCCCCATCAGCGCCAGCGCGCCGGTGCCGGCGAGGAACGCGCCCGAGCACAGCCCGATGGCCGATTCCTCGCGGTTGACGGGCACGTGGCGGAAGCGCGGATCGCCGTCGAAGGCGGCGATGGTCGGCGCGATCCAGTCGTCGGGCAGGCTGGCGACCAGCTCGATCCCCGCCTTCGCGCATTCCTCGGCGATGGCGGCGGCGACCTCCGGCGAGTAGCGGGAGGCGGCAGCGGCGATGGGGGCGGGCGGGGCGTTCACGCGGGGGACTCCGGCAGGCTTCCGGGGCAGTCAATCACCGGGGGCGGAGGGTGTCAAACTTCATCCGGATTGTGAGCAATGTTCCACGTGGAACGATTCTGGAATCGTTAAAGTCCCCGGGGACCGGAATTCCCGTCGCCCGGCGCGGTTAAAAGGCTTGGCGCGCCCGGCGCGGCTTTGCTATACAGCCCCTCTCCCGCAGCCGGCCCTTCGGGGCGCGGGAGAGGGGTACCGATCCCCGGTAGCTCAGTTGGTAGAGCAAGCGGCTGTTAACCGCTGGGTCGCTGGTTCGAGTCCGGCCCGGGGAGCCAATCGGATGAAGGGGTCAGGCTTCGAATCCTGGCCCCTTCTCTTTCCAAGTCACCCATAAGTCACCAACCGACGGCGATCTGCAGGATCTGGCGCGACAGCTGAAGGCCCTTCATTATGAACGAGGGACCGAAGCCATATCGAACGCATACGAGGAGAAACACAACGAGATGACGAGTGAGGTCGACAGCGCTAGATTCAGTCTCGAGTTTCAGAAGCCTTCCTAAGCGTTTGTGACGAAGCCGCTAGCGCTGCC
>WHUE01000111.1 GCA_009377375.1 Alphaproteobacteria bacterium
ACCTGATGGCTGGCTCGACCACGCCGTCCGGCATGATGATGAGCGCGGGCCTGTTGGGCGGGATGGGATCGGCCGGCTGCGCGCTGTCGCTGGTGCTCTCGGTGGTCGGCCGCGCCGCGCCGGAGGAAAAGCGCAGCCTGTGGCTCGGCATCGTCACCTCGGGCGGCACCGGCGGGCAGCTCGTCCTGGTGCCCTCGGGGCAGGTCATCATGGACTCGACCGGCGGCGACTGGGTGTTCGCGCTGCTGGTCATGGCCACGCTGACGCTGCTGATCGTCCCGCTGGCGCTGGTGATCCGGACCGCGGGCGAGGAGGGCCTGTCGAAGAAATCCACCCAGACGCTCGGCCAGGCGCTGGCGGAAGCGCGGGCGCACAAAGGTTTCTGGCTGCTGGTGACCGGGTTCTTCGTCTGCGGCTTTCAGGTGCAGTTCATCAACAACCACCTGCCCGCCTATCTGGGCGCCACCGAGCTCGGCGCGCTGGTCGGCGCCACCGCGATCTCGGTGATCGGGCTGTTCAACATGTTCGGCACCTGGATCTCGGGCTGGCTGGGCGGCCGGTTCCGCAAGAAATACCTGCTGTCCTGGCTCTACCTGCTGCGCTCGCTCGCCTTCCTGGTGTTCATATCCGTGCCGCTGTCGCTCACCTCGGTCTATATCTTCGCGGCGACGATCGGGCTGCTGTGGCTGGCCACCGTCCCGCTGACCTCGGGCATCGTCGCGCAGATCTTCGGCTCGCGCTACATGGCGACGCTGTACGGCATCGTGTTCCTGAGCCACCAGCTCGGCAGCTTCTCCAGCGTCTGGCTTGGCGGCAAGGTGTTCGACATGACCGGATCGTACGACATCGCCTGGTGGGTCATCATCAGCGCCGGCTTCGTCGCGGCGCTGCTGCACTGGCCGATCAACGACCGGCCGGTCGCCCGCGTCGTCGCGGAACGCGAGGAAGCGGCGCGGGGCTAGCCTTCCGCCACGGTATAAAGCGTCTGCGTCCGCGGCACGCCGCGCAGCGCGAACTCTCCCACGGGGCGCAGCGCGCCGCGGCAGGCGGGGTCCTGCGCGAAGCGTTCGGAGACCAGCAGGGCGTGGCCGGTTTCGCCGCACAGCGCCTCGATCCGCGCCGCCTCGTTGACCGCGGGGCCGATCACGGTGAAGTCCAGCCGGCCGGACGAACCGATATTGCCGTAATGCACGTCGCCGGTGTGCAGCGCGATGTGCAGCGGCAGGTACGGCCGCCCCGACTCCGCGCGGCGTTCGTTGAGGGCGCGGGTGCGCTCCAGCGCCTCGCGCGCGGCGGTCAGCGCGCGGGTGCATTCGTCGCCCTGCTCGGCGTCCAGCGCGAACACGGCCAGCAGCCCGTCGCCGATGAACTTGAGCACCTGCCCGCCGCGCGCGACGACCGGCGGCACCAGGCAGTCGAAATAGTCGTTCAGCATCTCCACCACCGCATTGCCGGGGGCGGCATCGGCGGCGGCGGTGAAGCCCTGCAGATCGGCGAAGAACACGACGGCGCTGATCACCTCGGTCGAGCCGCGCCGGATGGTGCCGCGCAGGATCCGGCGGCCGGCGTCGCCGCCGACATAGACGTCCAGCAGGTTGACGCTGAACTGAAAGGCGATGGTGGATTTGAGCGCGAGCGCGAGCCGCGGCAGCAGCCGGTCGAGCACGGCGATGTCGGTTTCGCCGAACCCGCCTTCGCGCGCGGTGGTCCAGGACGTGATCAGCCCTTCCTGAAGCACGTCCCGGCCGAAGCCGAAGCCGATGACTCGGGCGTAGTAATCGGTCGCGCCCTCGTCCCGGAAGCGGCCCAGGATCGGAAATTCCAGCGCGGCGTCCGGCGCGAGCGAGCGCCGCATCGCGCCCTGACCGCTCTCGATCAGCCATTTGAACGGGCTGCCGATGAACGCCGCCGAGCTTTCCTGGCTGTAGTTCATGGCGCTGCTTTCGATCTCGGCGCCGGGCCGCCACGAATAGCCCATCGCGCGGATCTCCGGATGCAGCGTCCGCATGGCGACATGACCGCGCAGCACAGGCACGCCGAGCGCCGCCAGCCGGTCGCAGAACCCGGCGAACAGCGGCTCGAACTCCGCCGTCTGCAACCCCTCGGCCACGATCCAGTCCGACAGCGCCTGGATGCCGTCCTCGAGCGCGCGGTCGCCCCTCTCAACCATCGACGAGGCTGCCCAGCGTCTCCGCCAGCCCGTCCTCGATCCCGGTGTCGGCGGTGACGCCCAGCGCCACGGCAGCCGCCGCCGGATCGCCGAGCGAGCGTCTTATGTCGCCGGACCGCGCCGGGCCGAAGCCGATCGGTGCCATCCTGCCGGCGATCTCGCACAGTACGGCAGCGAGCCGGTTCACCGTGGTTTCGCGCCCGGTGCAGACGTTGAAGACGGCGGCGCCTTCGCCCTGTTCCGCCAGCGCCATGCCGCGCATGACGAAACGCACCGCATCGGCGACGAACACGAAGTCGCGCGACTGCTCGCCGTCGCCGAAGATCGTCACCCCCTGACCCGCCCGGATGCGGTCGGCGAAGATCGAGATCACGCCGCTATAGGGCGACTCCGGGTCCTGGCGCGGCCCGTAGATGTTGAAAAAGCGGAAGCCGACCGTGGGAACGCGGTGGACAGCCCAGGCGACCCGGCCGTGAAGCTCGCTCGCCAGCTTGTCGGCGCCGTAGGCGGTCAGCGGGCGGGCAGCCGCGGTCTCGGCCAGCGGAACGTCCTGGCTGTCGCCATAGACCGCGGCCGACGAGATATAGACGACCGGCGCCGGCCGGCCGTCGCGCGCCGTCCGCGCCGAATCCAGCACGTTGACCGTGCCGGTGGCGTTGACCCGGTGGGTGCCGGCCCAGTCCTCGTTCGAGCGCGCGACCGAAGCGATGGCGGCGAGATGGAACGCGCCGTCCATGCCATCCATCGCGCGCGCAACGGTGGCCGCATCGGCGATATCGCCGATCACGATTTCCGCCTCCGCCGGCGCGTTTTCACGCCGTCCGGTGGACAGGTCGTCGAGAATGCGGATGCGGTGCCCTGCGGCGACCAGCGCATCGGCCAGGTGCGATCCGATGAAGCCGCACCCGCCGGTGACGAGATAGCTGGCCAAGCCGCCGGTTCCCGCCCCAGGCCGCGGTCAGGCCGGCTGGTAGTAGGGGTTGGTGCCGCCGGCGTGATCGGTGACGTCCAGCACTTCCTGGATTTCCGGCACGACCTGGCGAATCTGCGTTTCCACCCCCTGCTTCAGGGTCATGTTGGCCATGCCGCAGCCCTGGCAGCCGCCTTCCATGCGGATATAGACGCGCGGCGAATCGACGTCGACCAGCGAGATGCGGCCGCCATGTCCCGCCACCTGCGGGTTGATGACGGTCTCCAGCAGCTCGCGGATGGCGCGGCCCTCGGGCGTGTCGAGCCCGGGCTTGGGCAAGGCGTCGCGCCAGTCTGCCACGCTCCGGATCTCCGGCACGTAGTGGCGCAGCATGTTCTCGATGCCGCCCTTGAGCTGGAACGCCGGGCCGGTCAGTTCCAGATAGACCACCCCGTCGGCGTAGCCGCGCAACGTGACGCCGCCGCCGCCCTGGGTCGCGGCCGGGCTGATGCGGGTCTCGATCAGCTCCTTGATCTCGGCGACGATCGGATCGCTCTCGTCGAGCCCCGGCCCGTCCGCGTCCATATCGGCGGCAGGAGCCCCGGCGACGGCATTCTCGGACACCACCGGAGCGCCGGCGACGAAATGGTCCATGATCGCGCCGAGAACGGCCGGCTTGAGCTGCAGCCAGTCGGCGTCGCCCCGCTTGACGACGGTCACGTAGTCGGGGCCGAGTTCGATATCGGTCACTTCCTCGATGTCGAAGAGCCGGGCCGCCAGCGGGCTTTCGGCCGCCGCCTCCTCCGCGTCCGCGAATTCGAGCCGGCCGGGCGGATAGACGTCGCAGCCGGGCAGGAACTTCATGCGGTCCGGATTATCGGTCGCCTGTGTCTGGATAAACATCGTCTGACTCGTCAATAATTCGGTTTCGGTACAGCACGTTATTTTGGATACGCGGGCCGAAAGTCAAACGCAAGCCGCCGCGCCCCGGGGGCGCGGCCGCGCGCAGCGGGACCGGGCCCGCCGTGCTCCGTCAGTTAACGCTGAGGTCCGCGTTGAAGTCGTACTGGATTTCCGGCAGCGGCACGTCCTTCGACTCGCCGTTGCGGATATCGGCGTCCCGCTTCTGACGATAGATGGACCGCATCGCGGCATAGAAGTCGACCGACGTCTCCCTGAGCTTGTCCAGCTCCGCCATCACGCGGGAATAGGAGTCGACCCCGCCCACGACGGAGCGCGCGATCTGAATTTCCTCGCGATCCGTGTTCTCGGTCCAGTACCATACGGGATCGAAATACCGGTCGAGAAAATCGCCGACAGCGTCGCGCGGGTTGCTCGGGCCGAAGATCGGCAGAACCAGATAGACGATCTCGTCCACGCCCCAGACCGCGAAGGTCTGCCCCAGATCCTCGTTATGGTGCTTGATGCCGAACCTGTCGGCCGCGTCGATCACCCCGCCGACACCGATCGTGGAATTGATGAAGAAGCGCTGCGTGGTCTGCCACGCCCGCTCGCCCTCGCCCTGCAGCAGATCGTTGGCCAGCACGATCGGGGTGCGGATATTGCGCAGGAAGTTGCGGATTCCGTCGCGCGCCTCCTGCGGCAGCATCAGAACGTAGAGATCCGCCGCCGGGCGGAGGAGCAGCCGTTCGAGGAAATAATTGATCTCGAAGATCACCCGGTTGAGCGGTTCCAGCGGATCGTTGGCGTCGCTTTCCGACGCCTGCGCCAGCAGGTCGGCAAGCTGCCGCGACATCGCCGGCGGGGCTGCGGGCTTCGCCGCCTCGGGCTGTGCGGCTGCAAACCGGGCGACCGTCGTCCCGGCCATGGCCGGGGTTTCGCTCTTTTCGATCACGAGCGCGGGATCGACCGTCCCGACCCTTTCGATCACCGGCAATGCCGGCGGCGTCTCCGCTGTCTCCGCCACCTGAACCGCAGGGGCCGGGGCGGACTCCACCGTCACCGGCGGACCATCGATCACGAATCCGGGCGCGACATAGCCGTCGCCCACGGTCAGTCCGGCCTCGGTCAGCCTGCCGCCGTCACCGACCGGCGTCGGCTGATCGGCGGCGAGCGGCGCGGACAGTCCGGCCGTCAAAAAAAACACCGCGACGGTTAGCGCGGAGTTTCGGCTTTTCTGGAAACCACGATGGTGACGCGTCATCGGGAAGTCATTCTCCCCCATTTCCCTTGAACGCCCCCTGACGTCACAACGTCGCACACAGGGCTTACGATTAGGTTAAATCCTACAGGCTGTACCGGAACAACGCAACTTCTTTGACCGAAAAACGGCGCTGGAACAACCGCTTGTGAGAAGCCGCCTGCCTTGCACCGACCGCCCGGGACGCCTAGATGTAACAGAATACCCGATTCGAGCGGATTCCGACGTGAAACACGCCCACTTCTCCCTGCGCGCATCGCTGGCGGCCTTCGGGACCGCGCTCGCGCTTCTGGCGCTACCCGCCGCCCTCGCGGCGCAGCAGGACGGTGCGAAGGGCGTGGTCGAGGCGCTCCATGAAACCCTGCTGGAGGGCATGAAACGGGCCGAAGAGCTGAAAGTCTCCGGCCGTTTCACGCTTTTCAAACCAGCCATCGAACGGCGCTTCAACATGCGGCTGATGACCGCGATCGCTTCCGGCAAGCACTGGCGCACGGCGAGCGAGGATGAGCGGCGGCACCTGGTCGACGCCTTCACACGGTTCAGCACCGGCACATACGCGGCGCGTTTCTCCTCGTGGTCGGGCGAAAGCTTCGAAATCGTGGGGAGGCGGCCCGGACCGGGCTCGACGGTCATCGTCGATGCCCGTATCAGGCGCACCGGCGGCGACGATCCGGTGGCGCTGAGCTACGTGGTGCGCCGGTTCGGCGACCGGTGGCAGATCGTCGACGTGCTGCTGGATGGCGGCATCAGCGAGCTGGCGGTAAAGCGCTCGGAATTCAGCAGCATTCTGGCCGGCGAAGGAATCGACGGGCTGGTGAAATCGCTCACCGCCCGGACCGACGCCGTGCTCGCCAAGGGCGCCTGAGACCGGCCCGCGGGGAGGCTATACCCGCTCCTGTTCGCCCATGCCCAGCGCTGCCATCAGCGCCGGCAGCACGACAAGCGTACAGGCCAGCGTCAGCGATATGGCGACGGTCAGCAGCATCCCCATGCTCGCCGTGCCGGGATGGCCGGAAAAGCCCAGGCTGGCGAAGGAGCCTATGGTCGTCAGCGCGCTGAAGACGACGGCGCGGGGCGTGCTGGTGCGGAACAGCCGCCGTTGCGCATCCTGGTGCCGCGCCCGCATCACGAGATGGACCGCGCTGGCCACGCCCAGCCCGAACAGCAGCGGCAGGACGATCACGTTGGCGAAGTTGAACGGCAGCCGCAGCAGCACCGACGCCGCCACGGTCAGCAGCGCCGCGAGGGTCAGCGGCGTGAACACCAGGAACACCTCGCGCAGCCGCCCGAGAAGCACCCCGATCAACAGCCCGATGGCGACCACCGAGATCGCCGCCGCCTCAACGAAGGCGCGCGTCACGCTTCGCCCCGCCTCAAGGATGATCACCGGCGTGCCGGAGGCGCGGGGCGCGACGCTGCGCACGTCTGCGACGAAGCGACGCAACGCCGCGTGGTCGCGCAGATTCTCCGCCGGGTAGACCTCCACCAGCGCCTGGCCGTCGGCGGCCTCCGCGCGGCCGCGCAGCGCCTCCGGCAGGCTGTCGACGGTCACCGGCTCCGCGCCCAGAGAGGTCTTCAGCGCCTCCAGCCGGGCCGGCAGGCTCGCCAGAAGCCGCGCCTCGAGCGATTCCAGCGTTTCCGGCGCGGCTCCCAGCGCCTCCAGCGCGTCGTCCAGACGCGACGCCGCACCAGCCAGCCGTCCCTCGCCCTGTTCCGCCCGCGCCAGGGCGGCGCGCAGCGACGCGACCGCGGTCACGCGCGCGGCCGGGCCGGGCGGCGGGCGCCGGGGCGCGGTAAGCGACGGCAGCAGGAACACCCCGGCCTCCTGGATGGCGATCAGCTTGTCTTCCTGGCCGGAGGGAATGTAATCGGCCAGCGTGCGGGCCTCCGCCACCGTCTTCAGCGCCTCGAGCCGGGAAGCCAGGCTGCGCGCCGCGTCGAGCGACGGCGTCAGCACCTCGATCGAGTACGGGCCGTGGCGGTCGCCTTCCATGATGTCGAACAGGGTGCGGACCGATTCGGTCTTCGGATCCTTGAGGTTCAGCGGATCGAAGTCGAACCGCGCGCCCGGCAGCAGCGCCGCTGCGCCCAGCGCCAGCAGACCGGCGGCAGCCAGGACGCCCCGCCGGTGGCGGACGATCCAGCCGGCGGCGGCGCCCGTCTTCTCGTCCGCGGCATCCTCCACCCAGCGAGCCGGCTTCGGCGGCAGAACCGTCAGCAGAGCCGGCACCACGGTCAGGTTCGCGACCAGCGCGACCGCCATGCCGCCGGCCGCGATCAGGCCCAGCTCGGCCAGCCCGACATAGTCGGTCGGCACGAAGGACAGGAATCCGATCGCCGCCGCCGCCGCGCACAGGGTCAGCGAGCCGCCGACGCTTTCCGCCGCCCGGCGCAGCGCGCCGACGGACCCGGTCCCGGACTCCTGAGCTTCGCGAAAACGCAGCACGAAATGGATGCCGAAATCGACGCTGAGCCCGATGAACAGCACCGCAAAGGCGACCGAGATCAGGTTCAGCCGGCCGACCGCCAGGGTCGCAAACGCCGCCGTCCAGACCAGCCCCATCAGCAGGGTGATCATCGTGATCAGCATCAGCCGGAACGAGCGCAGCCCCCACAGCAGCAGAATAACGACCAGCGAGAGCGACATCGCCCCGGCGAACCCCATGCCCCGGGCGACGCTCGCCAGTTCGTCCTCCGCCAGCGGGGCGGATCCGGTGAGTCGGACGGCGATTCCGGACTGCCGCGTCAGGTTCAGAGCCTTCGCCGCCGCGCGGATCGCGTCGATGGCGTCGCCGGCCGGCGCGAGCGTGCCGTAGTCGAGCGCCGGCTGGACGACGACGATCCGCCGCGCCGACGACCCGGTGCCGTTCCCCTCGCCGCCGGCGCCGGTGAGGATAGCCCGCCACGACAGCATGGCGGGCCGGCCGGCCTTCTGCGCCTCGGTCACCGCCGCCACCTTCTCTATGATCGGGGCGAGCGCCGTCGGCGGCGCCGTCCCGGCGGCGTTGTCGAGCGCGAGGGTGAGCACGGCGGCGAGGCCGCGCAGCGACGGATCGACCCACAGCCGGCCGATAAAGGCCTGCGCCGCCGCCAGCCGGTCGGTCAGCGCCAGCAGCTCGGCTTCGTCCAGATAAAGCAGCCCGTTGCGGCGGAAGAACGGCTCGCCCTCCGGATAGAACACGCTGCGAAACAGGTTCGGCATCGCGCGCAGCCGCGCCGCCAGCGCCTCGGCGGCATCGTCGGCGGCGTCGTCCCCCGGCGCGTCGATCACGACGACGATGTTGTCGGTCAGCTGCGGAAACGCGGCGTCGATGCGCCTCGAATCCTGGCGGAACGGCAGCTCGGCGGAGAGCATGTCGTCGGTGTCGGTGTCGATGGAAAGCCGCGCCGCGACCAGCCAGACGCTGAGCGCCGTCGCCAGCACGGCCAGGCCGAGCACGATCCACGGCACGGCGGCAATCCGCGCTACCCAGCCGGCGAGAATGGCCGAAAAACCGTTGCCGGGGGAGGGGGTCACGATGCGCCCCGCGCCCGGCGCAACCGCGCCAGCTTGTACCAGGTCAGCAGCGCAAAGGCCGGCGCGCCGACCGCCGCGCCGGCAACGAGCGGCATCTGCCAGCCCAGCCAGACCACCGGCGCGAACAGGTAGAGCACGTCGTCGAAATCGAATCCGGCGAAGCCTGGATACGCTTTCTCACCCGTGTCCTTCTGCGCCTGGTCGATCCGTTCCGCCAGAATCTCCGCGGCGACGACCCCGGCCGCGCCCGCGAGACCGCACAGGACGGCCCACTGGCCGAGCCAGCCATGGCGCAGGCCGATCCCGGCGCCGACGAAGAACAGGGCGGTCACCGCGACGTCGCTGACATAATCGAACTTGTGGCCCCAGGCGCTGGACTTGCCCCCGACCCGCGCAAGCTCGCCGTCGGCGCGGTCCAGGAACGCGGAGAGCAGCCACAGCCAGCCGCCGCGCAGATCCCACTCCCATTGCCCGACCGCGAAGCAGGCGCAGGCGGCAAGCCCGGTCAGCAGCCGAAGCACCGTCAGGTGGTTCGGCGTCACCGGCGTGTTCACGAGCGGGAGAATGCAGACCCGCGCGATCTTGTGGGTCCAGGAATCGCCTACCATCCGCCAGAACCCTCTCCGCCCGGTCCCGCGCGCGTGCGCAATGCATCGGTCATCGCGGTTCTGTATCGCGCCATCGCGGGTTTGTCACGCCAGCGTGGAAACCGCCGGACGCGCCGACGGGGCCGATCAGACCGCGTTCTCCCGGCCCCACAGGAAGCGGAAGAACTCCACCCCTTCGCGGAGCTGGCGCTTCATCACGTCCCAGTCGCGGCACATGTCGTAGAACAGCGCCGCCATCTTGCGGGGACGGAAGTAGAACCGCTTGTAGAAGGTGTCGACCGCCTCGAATATCTCCTCCTTGGACAGGTGGGGATAGTTGAGCACGCTGTTCTGCACGCCGGTGTTGGCGAGAAGCTGCTTGCCGTCCTCCGCCACCAGCCACCCGTTCTCGGTCGCCTGCCGGTACAGGAACGTGCCCGGATACGCCGCGGGCAGCGAGACCTGGATGGTCTTGGGGTTCAGCTCCTGGGCGTAGCGGATGCTTTCCTCGATGGTCTCGCGCGTTTCGCCCGGCAACCCCACGATGAAGGTGCCGTGGATCAGGATGCCGAGCTCGTGGCAGTCGCGGGTGAACTCCTTCGCCTTGGTGACCAGGATGCCCTTCTTGATGTTGTTCAGGACCTTCTGGTTGCCGGACTCATAGCCCACCAGCAGCAGCCGCAGCCCGTTCTGCTTCATCACCTCGAGCGTCTTGCGCGGCACGTTCGCCTTGGCGTTGCACGACCAGGTGACGCCCAGCTTGCCCAGCTCGCGCGCCAGCGCCTCGACGTTC
>WHUE01000112.1 GCA_009377375.1 Alphaproteobacteria bacterium
GGGCGACATGCAGCCGCGCCGCCGCCTCCGACCCGCCCGGCAGCACGAACGAGGTCAGCGGGGCCAGCGCCTCGTTGACGCGGTCGATCTCCGCCTCCAGCCGGTCGACCTGGCTCTTGCGGGTGCGCAGCCGCCCGTCATCCGCATCGGCGCCCGGCGTCGCCAGATCGGCGCCCATGTCGAACAGGTCGTTCTGCACCGCTTCCAGCATCGCCGCGGCCATGCCGTCGCCGCCGAGCGCGGCGCGGGCCAGCCCGACGACCGCGTTCGCCTCGTCCACCTCGCCGATGGCCTGCATGCGGGGGCCCTGCTTGGCCACCCGGTCCCCGGTCGCCAGCGACGTCTGCCCCGCGTCGCCGCCCCCGGTGTAGATCCTGTCCAGCCTGACCATGTCGTCCCCGTATCGTGGTTCGATGGCCAGCGATAGCGGGTGAGGGCGCAAGTTTCAAGGCGGGCCTGTCTTGCCACGACGCGGCCCGCCGATCTAAGCTGCGCGCGACGGTTCCCGTAAAAGGGACGAGAAAGGGAACACGGTGAGGCCGACAAGCCGGCCGATGCCGTGGCTGCCCCCGCAACTGTAACCGGGGAGCTCCGATCGCAACACGCCACTGGGAAACCGGGAAGGCGCGGACGGAGCGACGAGCCGGGAGCCAGGAGACCTGCCGTCGACATTGTCACCCATCCGGCGGGCGGGGCGCCCGGCGGGACGGACTGCTCCGTTTGCGGTGACGCAGTTGTCTGCGGCGCGGGGAGGAGTCCGGTGATCTTCCGGAAACCAGCACGATCCAGCACCGACGGGCCGGCCGAACGCCGGGCCCGGGCGGAGTCCGCCTGCCGTGGACAGCTTCATCGCAACCCGATCACGGATGGAGTTCCACCATGCAAGACGTCCCGAAACCCGCGCCGTTCCGGCATGGACTGATCGCCGCCGCCTGGGCCGCGGCGCTCATTGCCCCGCTGCCGGCCGCGGGCCAGCAGACCGCCCCCGCCGTCGTCGTCACCGCGACCCGCCTGCCCACCGATATCGAGACCGTCGGCAGCTCCGTCACCGTGATCGACGCGGAGGAAATCGAACGCCGCAACCTCCGCACCATGCCGGAGGTGCTGCGGCTGGTGCCGGGGATGCGCATCGTGCAGCTCGGCGGGCCGGGCGCGCAGACATCGGCCTTCACCCGCGGCGCCAACTCGAACCAGACGCTGGTGCTCATCGACGGGCTGGAGGCGACCGACCCCAGCGCCGCCAACGGCGCCTTCAACTTCGCCAACCTGATGCCGGAGAACATCGAGCGCATCGAGGTCGTGCGCGGCCCGCAGAGCACGCTGTACGGCTCGGACGCCATCGGCGGGGTGATCAACGTCATCACGAAAAAAGGCGAGGGCCCGATGCGCGGGACCGCGCGCGCCGAGGGCGGCAACCTGGGCACGGCCTCCGCCGCCGCCTCGCTCAGCGGCTCCGCCGGCCGGTTCAACTACGCCACCAGCCTCAGCACCTTCCACACCGACGGCGAGAGCTTCACGCATCATAGCGTGCGGCCCGCCGGCGCGGACGCCGAGGCCGACGCATTCGACAACCAGACGGCCTCCGCGCGGCTCGGGCTCCGCCACGGGGAGACGGCGGAAACCACGCTGTTCGCCCGTTACGAACACGTGCTGCGCGACACGGACGACACCGCCGAGGACCCCGATTCCGGACAGGAGGGCGAGCATTACTTCCTGCGGCTGGAATCGAAGGCCAGCTACTTCGACGGCATCTGGGAGCCGGTGGCGGCGCTGAACTACACCCGCTACCGCGAGGATTTCTTCAACGATCCGGATTCGCTCTCGGCCACGTCGCGGCGCACCCGCCAGACCGGGACCAAGTCGAAGGCCGAGCTGCAGAACAATTTCCGCGCCGGCGACGATCACCGGATCGTGCTCGGGCTGGAAGCCGAGACCGAATACATGAACCAGAACACCCATACCGATTTCGGCGGATTCGTCATCACCGGCTCCAGCGACGACAACGTCGATTCGCACGCCCTCTACCTGCAGGACCGCTTCAGCCTGGCCGAGAACCTGCACGGCACGGTCGGGGTGCGCCGCGACATGCACCAGACCTTCGGCGGCAAGAACACGTGGCGCGGCACGCTGGTCTATACCGTGCAGGCGACCGCCACGCGGCTCAAGGCGAGCGTCGGGACAGGCTACCGCGCACCCGCCCTGTTCGAGCTGTTCGGACGGACCGGCAACAATTTCGGCGGCTCGTTCGACGGCAACCCGAACCTCCAGCCGGAGGAAAGCAAGGGATGGGAGGCCGGGTTCGAGCAGCCGTTCCTGTCCCGCCGGCTGCGCGTCGGCGCGACCTATTTCCATAACGAGATCGACAATCTGATCGTCTGCGGCATCACCACCTGCGCCAACACCAGCAACGCGCGGACCTACGGGGTGGAAGCCTTCGTCGCGGCCGATCTGACGAAGACGGTCGAGGTGCGGCTCGACTACACCTTCACCCGGGCCGAGAACGCGGAAACCGACTCCGACCTGACCCGGCGGCCCCGTCACAAGGCGAACCTGGACGTGACCTGGCAGCCGACCGCGCCGCTCCGGCTCACCGCCGGCATGGCGGTGACCGGTCGGCACAAGGATGTCGACTTCACCACAGGCGGCGACACCTTCACCTCCGGCTACGCGGTGTTCAGCGCCTCCGGTTCCTACGAGGTCACCGAAGCATGGGAGGTCTACGCCAGGGCGGACAACCTGCTGGACCGCGACTACCAGGTGGCGGACGGGTTCGCCGGGCGCGGGCTGTTCGTGCTCGCCGGCGCGCGCGCGCGGTTCTGAGGGGCGGATGAGACGGACGCGGCATCGGCGCATCGGCCGCCTCGCGGCGGGGATCGCCGTTGCCGCGTCGCTCTGCGCTTCCCACGCCGGGGCCGCGCCGCAGCGGATCGTCTCGATCCATCTCTGCGGTGACCAGCTCGCGCTGGCGCTGGCGGACCCGGCGCAGATCGCCTCGCTCAGCCGCTTCGCCCGCGACCGCGCGCGGTCCTACATGGCGGAGGCCGCGGAGGGAATCCCGCTCAATAACGGGCTGGCGGAGGAGGTCGTCCGGTTCGAGCCCGACCTGGTGCTCGCGGGCGCGCTGTCGGGGCGGACCACGGTGCAGGCGCTGCGGGCGCTCGGCTATCCCGTGCTCGATCTCGGCCTGCCGGCGAGCCTGGAGGCGATCCGCGACCAGACCATGCAGGCGGCGAAGGCGTTCGGCCACGAGGCGCGGGGCCGCGTGATCCTGGCCGAGATGGACGCAAGGCTCGCCCACGCCCGCGCCGGCAGGCCCGAAGCCGCACCGGTCGCGCTGGTCTGGCAGCCGCACAGCTTCGCCAGCGGGCCGGGCAGCCTGGAGCACGAGTTCCTGGTCGCCGCCGGCTTCCGCGACCTGGCGGAGGAGCTCGGTCTCGGCGCGCTCGGCCGCGTGCCGCTGGAGCGGCTGGTGCGCCAGCGGCCGGCGCTGGTGGTCAACTGGATGGGCGACGAGGGCACGCCGTCGCTCGCCCGCGAGCTGTTCGACCACCCCGCGCTGAAGCACGGCGCGACGCGGCGCATCGAGACCATCCCGCAGCGGCTGTGGACCTGCCCCGGCTGGTTCTCGGTCGACGCGGTCGAGCGCCTCGCCGCGGCGCGGCGCGCGCTGACGGACGGGGCCACGCCATGAAGGCCACGGCGCTTTACGCCGCGCTGGCGGCCATCACCGGGGCCGCCTTCGTCGCGGCGCTGGCGGTGGGCTACGCGCCGCTCGGCATCGCGGAGATCGTCGGCGGGCTGTTCGCGGGGGCCGGCTCGCCGTCGAGCGCGGCGATCATCATGCAGGACATCCGCCTGCCGCGCGCTTTGCTGGGGGTGCTGGTGGGCGCGTCGCTGGGCCTGTCGGGCGCTGCGCTGCAGGGGCTGCTGCGCAACCCGCTGGCGGAGCCCGGGCTGATCGGCGCGTCCTCGATGGCGTCGCTCGCCGCCGTTATCGCGTTCTATTTCGGCTTCACCGCGCTCAGCCCCTTCATCCTGCCGCTCGCCGGCATGGCCGGGGCGCTGCTGGCGGTGGCGCTGCTCTATGTGCTGGCGGGGCGCGAGGGCTCGGTGCTGACGCTGATCCTCGCCGGGGTGGCGCTGACCAGCTTCGCCGGCGCGCTTACCGCGCTGGCGATCAACCTCGCCTCCAGCGCCTATGCGGCGCTGGAGATCACCTTCTGGCTGCTGGGGTCGCTGTCGGACCGCACCATGACTCATGTCATGCTGGCAGGGCCGCCGATGCTTCTCGGCTGGGCGCTGCTGCTGAGCTGCGGCCGCGCGCTGGACGCGCTGAGCCTGGGCGAGGACACGGCGCGCAGCCTCGGCATCTCGCTGTCGGCGGCGCGGCTGCGGCTGGTGCTGGGGGTCGCGCTTTCGGTCGGCGCCGCGGTCTCGGTCTCGGGCGCCATCGGCTTCGTCGGGCTGGTCGTGCCGCATCTGCTGCGCCCCTTCGTCGGGCACGAGCCGGGGCGGCTGCTGCTGCCCAGCGCCATCGGCGGGGCGGCGCTGGTGCTGCTGGCCGATATCGGGGTGCGGCTGATCCCGGCGCTGGTCGAGGTGAAGCTGGGCGTGCTGACCGCGCTGCTCGGCGCGCCGTTCTTCCTCGTGCTGGTGCTGCGGACGCGGAGGCGGATGGGATGACCCTGCTGCGCGCCGAGAACATCCACATGCGCTTCGGCGCGATGCCGGTGCTGCGCGGCGCCGGGCTCGAGGTCGCGCGCGGCGAGACCGTCGGGCTGCTCGGCCCCAACGCGGCCGGCAAGACGACGCTGCTGCGCGTCCTCGCCGGGCTGGTCGAGGCCGCGTCCGGCACGGTCCGCTTCGACGGGGCGGATGTCGCAACGCTGGACGCGGCGACGCGGGCGCGGCGCATCGCCTATCTGGAGCAGAACGCGGCCTGCCACTGGCCGATCACGGTGGAGCGGCTGGTCCTGCTCGGCCGGCTGCCGCATCTCGGCCCGTGGCGCGGCCTCGGTCTCGCCGACCGGGAGGCCGCCGCACGCGCGATGGAGGCCTGCGACCTCTCCCACCTCGCAACCCGCCCCGTCACCGCGCTGTCGGGGGGCGAGCAGGCGCGGGCGATGCTGGCACGGGCGCTTGCCACAGGTCCCGAGCTGATCCTCGCCGACGAGCCGGTGTCGCATCTCGACCCCGCGCACCGGATCCGGGTGATGGAGCTGATGCGCGCCCATGCGGCGACGGGCGGCGCGGCGCTGGTGATCCTGCACGACCTGACCCTGGCGGCGCGGTTCTGCGACCGGCTGGTGCTGCTGGCGGACGGGGAAGTGGCCGCCGCCGGCCCGCCGGCCGAGGTGCTGACGCCCGACATCCTGGCCGCCGTGTTCGGCATATCGGCGGCGTTCCTCGACGAGGGCGACGGGCTGATGGTCGTGCCCCGCGCCCGGGTGCCGCAAGGCGACGCGGGGGGCACGCCATGAGCCGCGACGCGGCGACGCCCCCGCCCCTCTCCGCCGCCAACGGCGGACGGCCGCTGCTGGCCGCGGTGGCGCTGTCGCTTGCCGCGCATGGCGCACTGGCCGCCGCAGCGCTGGGCTTGACCGGGCTGACGCAGCCGCCCCGGCCGATCGGGGAGATGGTCGTGCCTGTGGCGCTGACCTTCGAACCCGCGCCGGAGCCGGTCGCGGAAACGGGGGTTGCCGAACCGGCGGCAACGCCGGCACAGGCCGAACAGGCCGCCGACGCGCCATCCGCGACCGCCGCACCCGCCGGGGAAACCGCGCCGCCGCTGCCGAGGGTCAAGCCGCGCCCGCCGGCCCTGGCCGCGACGCCCGCACCGCCGCCATCGAAGCCAAAGCCGGACCCGGCGCCGGAGGCGGCAGCAAGCCTGGCCGAAGGCGCGGCGGACAAGGCCCCGCCGCCGCGCGGCGTGCGCCCCGCCGCGCCGCAATCGGCGGCGCTGTCCCCGTCAGCCGCGCGGACGGAACCGCGCTACGGGCCGGAAGCGCTGGGCAACGCGCCGCCGCCCTACCCCGCCCCGGCCCGGCGCAGCGGCATCGAGGGCAAGGTGCTGCTGCGCGTCCAGGTCGCGGCCAGCGGCCGGACGGAGGGCGTTTCGGTGCTGGAGAGCAGCGGCCACGCCCTGCTCGACCGCGCCGCCCGCCGGGCGGTCGCCGCCTGGCGCTTCGCTCCGGCGACGCTGGCCGGCCTGCCCGTTTCCGGGTCGGTGGATATTCCGGTGGTGTTCCGGCTGAAGGATTAGGCCGGCTCAGCGCACCAGCGTCAGCACGCCGCCTTCGACGGAATAGCCGGAGAGGCGGCCGAGGAAGCTCATGCCGAGGAGGGAGTCGCTCATCGGCGCCTGGTTGACCGAGGCGCGGACGTCGCGCAGCGCGATGCCGCCGATGCGGAGCTCGTCGAGCCGGATGGCGGCGCCGCGGCCGGTGCCGTTGGCGGTGCGGAAGGTCTGGCCGTAGACCAGCGCGGCCGGGTCGCGGCCGATTCGGGCGGCGTCCTGCGGGCTGAGCACGACGAGGCTGGCGCCGGTATCGACCAGGAAGCGGATCGGCGTACCCTCGACCTCCGCCGTCACGCGGAAATGACCGCTGCGGTCGGCGCGGAAGGCGATGCGGCCGGGGCCCGATTCGACGCCGGAGGACGGCAGCAGCTCGCCCTTCACCCGCTGGGCGAGCGCGGCGAGCTCGTAGCGGAAGCTGTAGGCGATGACGAGGACCAGCGCCACCGACGCCCAGACCAGCGCATGGCGCAGATGCGTGCCGGGACGGCTGCGCCAGCGGAGGCCGGCGCTGGCCAGCAGGAAGACCAGCAACAGGCCGAGATAGACGAAATGGATGCGCTCGCCGCGGGTCTCCAGCCCGGCGATCAGCGTGCCGCCGAAATACGCCGCGGCGAGCCCGGTGACCACCGCGGCGGCGAACAGCAGCCAGAACAGGCGGCGGCGCGGCCGGAGGCCCATCAGCTCCCCAGCACCGACTCGTGGAACAGGGCCTCGGGCGGGAAGGCCTCGGCGATCAGCCGCTGGTCGTGGGCGTAGTGGATGAACTGCGTCGCGTTCCTGCGGTTGGCGGCAAACCCGTTGGGCCAGACGTCGGCGGCGAGACGCTCGCGCTGCTCCTCCAGCAGGTAGCGCGACCACAGCAGCAGCGAATAGTTGGAATCGTCGTAGTAGTCCATCGCCCGGCGCCCGGCCTCGTCGAACATGGCAATAAGGGCGGGGCCGAGATCGGGGCGGTCGTCGGCAAGGCTGCGCTTCATCACCATCAGGTGCATGATCGGGCAGAACCCGTACTTCGCGAAATAGCGCGCCTCCTCCGCCTTCGTGTCGCGGAACAGCCGCCGCCAGCGATCCGGCCGGTCGAGCATGGCGCGCGGCGGATGGGGGGAGAACAGCGCGTCGAGCGCGCCGTCGCAGAGCATGGTCCCGATGTTTTCGCCCTCGGGGATCAGTTCCACCTTCACGTCGTCGCCGAGCGCGACGGGCACGATCTCCGGGCGCAGGCAGTGCCATTCGATGTCTTCCCAGGCGACGCCGTATTCCAGCTTCAGATCGCCCTTGGCGAGCACCGACAGTGTGGTCTGGAACGAATGCAGCCCGACGCGGCGGCCGACGAGATCCTGCGGCGTCTCGATGCCGGAGTTGGCATTGACGTAGATCTGCCCGGCGCTGAAGAACCGGCGCGGGAAGACCGGCACGCCGACCAGCGGCAGGTTCGCATCGCGCCCCGTTGCGGCGATGAAGGAGGAGAACGACATCTCGCCGATATCGAATTCCAGATCGAGGATGCGCTTGTGCCGGTCGGCCCCGCCGCGCAGCGGCTGGCTCTCGCCGATCTCCACCAGGTCGAACTCCACGCCGTCGGGCGGCGCGACCTCGCCGGCGAACAGCGGAATGTGCCGGTCGTACCGGCTGAGCGCCATGCTGAGCTTCATCGGATCGCATCCTCCCGTTCCACCGAGTCATACCCCGGCGGGGCCCGTGTTGCTACCGCGCACAGGCCCGCTTTGCTATGGTGCGCGGCCCGCAACCTGCGCGAGACGAACCCGGCCGTGTATATCCAGATCGCCACGATCATCGCGCCGCTGTTCATCATCGCGGGCATCGGGTTCTGGTGGGGGCGGACGGGTCGGCCGTTCGACGCCAACATGATCGGCCAGATCGTCACCAATTTCGGCGTCCCCTCGCTGATCTTCGCGACGCTGACCAAGCTGACCATCAGCCTCGAATCCTTCGCCGCGATGGTCGGCGGGTTCGCGCTGGTGCTGACCGTCGTCACCGTGCTGTCGCTGGGGGCGCTGCTGCTGCTGCGCCGCAGCGTCAGGACCTTCCTGCCGTCGCTGATCTTTCCCAATAACGGCAATATGGGGCTGCCGCTCTGCCTGTTCGCCTTCGGCGAGACGGGGGTGGCGCTCGGCATCTGCGCCTTCGTGGTGATGACGGTGGTGAACTTCACGGTCGGCCCGGCGCTGGCCTCGGGCGAGTTCGGCCTGCGGGCGGTGGCGCGCAACGTGCATATCTACGCCGTGCTGGTCTCGCTCGCCTTCATGCTGACCCGCACACCGCCGCCGGACTGGCTGATGAACACGACGACCACGCTGGGCGGCATGTCGATCCCGCTGATGCTGTTCGCGCTCGGCGTGTCTCTGTCCAGCCTGCGGGCGCAGAACATCGGGGTGAGCGCGGCGCTCGCCCTGGTCCGGCTGGTCGGCGGGTTCGCGGTGGGCTGGGCGGTGGCGACGGCGATGGGCCTGACCGGGGCAGAGCGCGGCGTGCTGATCCTGCAATCGGCGATGCCGACCGCGGTGATCAACTACCTGTTCGCCGCCCGCTACAACAACGCGCCGGGCGAGGTGGCGGGGGTGATCGTCATCTCCACCGCTCTGTCCTTCCTGACCCTGCCGCTGCTGCTCTGGGCGGTGCTGTAGCGCAGCTGAGACGGCACGTTAGGAATTGTTTCACGTGGAACATTTTTAGAACGATTCTTGTCCCCTGGGGACCGGGGAGGTGGATCAGGCCCAACATTTGATGAAGGATTAGCGTATCGATCACTTAAATTGTTTGCTCGAGACAGAACGGTATGTTCCGACGTCATCCGCACTCACTCACCTTATCGGATGACATAAAATCGTTCAGCACTTCCAACGCCCGTCCCCACCGCGTGCACCGCCCTAATGCGCCACCGACCCCCCGTCCACCACCATGACCTGGCCGGTCATGAAGTCGGAGCCGGGGCCGCAGAGGAAGGAGACGGCGCCGACCAGGTCCTCGGGCAGCTCGGCGCGCCTGAAGGCGCGGCCGGCGATGTTGCGTTCCATGTGGCCGCCCTCGAACACGCCGGAGGACGCGACGGCCTCGCTCACCGTCAGGCCGGGGGCGATGGTGTTGACGCAGATGTTGTCGTCGCCGAGCTCGCGCGCCAGCGCGCGGCTCATCGCCACCACCGCGCCCTTGGAGGCGACGTAGTGCAGCATCCAGGGCGTGCCCTTGAACACGGTGCCGGAGGCGACGTTGACGATCTTGCCGTATTTGCGCGTCCGCATGACGGGGGCGACGGCGCGGGTCATCTGCCACACGCCGCGGATGTTGACGCGCATCACCGCGTCCCATTCCGCCATGTCGATGTCCTCGAACTTCGACTGCTTCAAATTGCCGAACAGCGCGGCGTTGTTGACCAGCGCATCGATCCGCCCGTGCGCCGCGACCGTCTTGTCCACCAGCGCCGCGATGTCGGCATCGTCGGTCACGTCGGCGCGGATGGCGAGCGCCGTGCCGCCGGCCGCCGCGATCTCCGCCGCCAGCGGGG
>WHUE01000113.1:0-5104 GCA_009377375.1 Alphaproteobacteria bacterium
CCTTGGTTTTCGGGCGTTCCTAACGTCCGGGATGACAATTGGGTACGGACCCTAGTATTGCGCTAGATAATCCTGATTGAGTTATCGGCTCTAATAAGATACGACGGCACTTAGGCACGATCCAATATAGTAATGTGATACGGTGAAAAAATAACAAACGGCCGTCCATACCCCACTTGCCATGGAATTATTTCATTTACGAAAAGCTCGATCAGAGCATCTCTGTCGAATGTGCGTTCCTTATAACACCAGATGAAGTGTGTGACGAGTCATTTCAGAGCTACATATTGTACCATTTTCGGAGCAGGAGACCGAATTTGGTATTCTTCGCGGTCTAGCGGCACCGGAAGTTTTGCGGCGGGCGGCAGCCTGGCTGCGGACGACACAGCTTCAACGCCAACCGCGGATCTCCCCCTACTTCACCGTCATCCACACCCCCATCCCGACCATCATCAGGTTCTCGGTCAGCGAGATGAAGCCGAGGGGGAGGTAGCTGTTGCCGCCGACGCAGGCGCATTCGAGTTCGCGTCTGTCGATGCAGACGGCCTTGAACACCGATACGGCGCCGACCGTGCCGATGAACAGGGCGACGGGCACGGCGATCCACAGCAGCGCGCCGGCGATCATCAGGATGCCGGCGAGCGCCTCGTCTGTTTCCTCGCGGGTCCGCAGCCAGTGGTCGTCGACCTCGAAGCCCTTGCGCTCCAGCAGGTCCTTCGCCTTCAGCCCGCAGGGGCAAAGGTGGTCCTCCATCACCATGCGATCATGACCATGCGATAGAGTCTCGCCGTCTTCCTGCTGTCGTCCGATCCATGGGGAAGCATGGCCGCTCTCCTCGTTCGCAAAGGGCCGCCAGCGGATGCCGCGCCGGCCGGCGGCACGACTCCGTAACGGCCCGCGCGGACGCGCGGTTCCGTGGCGGCGGCTGGCAACAATCGTGCCAAAGGCGCCGGTCAGGCGTCGGCAGACTTTACACCTGGCGGAAACGCCTTGGCGGGCATCCGCGTAACCCATTGGTTCAGCAGCAAACACCCAACTTGGCACGGTTCTTGCGTAGGACCGGCGAGAGACGCGTGGTTCAACAGATGGGGTCGCAGGATGCATCGGAATTCAAGAACAGTCGGGCTGGTTGCCGCCGTCGCCGGGGCGTGGCTTCTGTCGTCGGCGTCGGCCTCCGCGGCGCTGCTGAATTTCGAACTCGCCTGGTCGGGCGCATCTTTCGGCTACAGCGCCAGCGCAACGGCCTCGATGACCATCGATGACAGCGTTTTCACGACTCCGTCGCCCTCCGGTTTTCATTCGGCCGCAGCCCTCGGCATCGTGGCGTTCGAAATGACGGTTTCGGACGCGATCTCGGGCAGCGGCACCTACACGCTGGGCGATTTTACCGCCTTCAGGTTTTTCACGAACGGCGACACGCTGGACCTGAGCCAGGAACTGGTCGGACAGGCGACCGATGGCGGCCCGTTCGGGACCTGCTCCAGCACCTGCGGCGATTTCGCCATGAATTCGAGCGTGTTCGGCGGACCGAAACCACTCGATTACTTCACCATTACCATGGACGGTTTCGACATCCTGCAGCTGACCGCCTTCACGCCGGTTCCGGACGATCCGGAGCCCGAGGCCGAAGTCCACGAACCCGCCACGCTGGCCCTGTTCGGCCTGGCCCTCGCCGGTCTCGGCGCCCTCCGCCGCCGCCACCGGGATGCCAACGGCGTCTCGACCGTCGGCAGACTTTACACTTCGTAGAAATGCTGCGGTGACCGTTCGTCTAACCCATTGATCTACATACCAACCCGAACTTGGCACGGTTCTTGCTCAAGACCGGCGAGAGACGCGTGGGTCGATCAATCGGGTGGTACGATGAACAGGAATTCGAGAGCGGTCAGGCTTGTCGCCGCCGTCGCCGGGGCGTGGCTTCTGTGTTCGGCGTCGGCCTCGGCGGCGCTGATCAGGAGCTACGATTTCGATGGCGACCTGACGGACAGCCTCGGGAACGGGGCGGACATGGTCGCGTCGGGCGGCAGCCTGGCCACGGCGGGGCGGTACAGCTTCGACGCCAACCAGGGGCTGCGCCTGACCGGTGCGTTCTCCGACCCGGCGACCTATGCCATCGAGATCAAGTTCCAGTTCACGACCAACGCGCCGTTCTGGAAGAAGATCGTCGATTATCAGGACCTCGCCGCCGATGCCGGCGTCTATGTCCGCTCCAGCTCGCTCACCTTCGCCGGCTCCGGCACCCATATCGGCCCGAACGGGGTGCCCGCCAACACGGAGTTCGTCGCCGTCATCACGCGCGACGGCGATACCGGGCTGGTCAGCGGCTATGTCGACGACGTGCTGCAATGGTCGTTCGCCGACGGCGGCAGCGTGGCGGTCGCGGGCGGCAACATCCTCAACTTCTTCGTCGACGACAATGGCGGGGCCGAGGCGGTCGCGGGGTCGGTCGACTACATCCGCATCTACGACCGGGCGGACCTCACCGTGGCGGACGTGCCCGAGCCCGCGGCGCTGGCCGTGCTCGGCTTCGGCCTCGCCGCGCTCGGCTTCGCGCGGCGGCGGCGGGGCGCCTGAGCCGATCCCGCGCCTTCTGACGGATACGGCGGCCCCGCGCCACGGGCCTACCGGATTCACATATGTCGAGTGGTGGCCGTTTCTCCCTCTCCGCCCCCAGGGGGCGGAGAGGGTAGGGGAGAGGTGGAGGATTCCGGAGAACTGCGGAAAGCACGCTTGCGGCAACACCACCTCACCCTCCCCATCGCTGACGCGACGGGTCCCCTCCCTCTCCCCCGCTGCGCGGCGGAGAGGGAAGGAAGGGCCACCTCGCCGGTCGCCGGCACTCGGCAAGATGTGTGAATACCGTAGCGCTACAGGCGGGGGCCGCCGTTTTTTTTTGGCGCGGGCGCGGCCGGGGTTATCACGCCGTTTACTCCGGTCGCCCGAACCGCCTAGAATAACCCCATGCGAGCAGCGGGCATTCGGACCCCGCCGAGGAGGGCGATCATGGCGACAAGGCTGAAGGAACCGGCGGGCATCTCGGTCACGAAGCTGCACCCGGTCATCGGCGCGCGGATCGACGGGGCGGACCTGTCGAAGCCGCTGGACCCGGCGACGGTGGAGGCGATCCGCGACGCCTGGCACGAGCATGTCGTGCTACTGTTCCGCGGTCAGGAGATTTCCGGCGAGGACCAGCTGCGCTTCGCCGCCCATTTCGGCACCATCGCCGAGCGTCACAAGCCGAAGGCCGGCGCCACCAAGGTGGATACGCCGGACTGGACCAACCTGATGCCGGTCAGCAACAAGAAGGACGAGAACGGCAAGGCGCTGGGCGGCCTCGGCGACGGCGAGATGTGGTTCCACACCGACAAGTGCTACCACGAGAAGCCGCACCGCGGCTCGTTCCTCTACGGCATCGACATTCCGTCCGAGGGCGGCCACACCAAGTTCGCCAGCCTCTACAACGCCTATGACACGATGCCCGCCGACCTCAAGGCGATGCTGGGCGGCAAGCGCGTGATGCAGGGCTACGACTACGCCCAGGACTCGCGGCTGAACCGGGACGTGAACCTCGACAACATCTTCCATTTCAGCCAGCCGGTCTACGTGACCAACCCCGGCTCCGGCCGCAAGGCGCTCTACGTCTCGCGCCTCAACTCGATGTGGATCGAGGGCATGGACCGCGACGAGAGCGAGGCGATCCTGCAGCAGCTCTTCGACCTGATCGAGGCGCCGTCGAACTATTACGAGCATGTGTGGGAGCCGGGCGACCTGCTGATGTGGGACAACCTGGCCTGCCTGCACGCCCGCACCGACTGGCCCCGCCACGAGGACCGCGAGCTGCGCCGCTGCACCACGCTGGGCGACGCGCTGGGCTGAGCCCGATCTGATCCGGAAACGCGGAACGGCGGCCTTGGGGCCGCCGTTTCCTTGTCCGATCGAAGACCCGGTGGCGAACGACCGCAATCATGGTCGGCCCCAGGGTCGGCGCAAGCGAGGCCCGGGGACAGGCTCCGGCCACGGCTGTCCGGTTTAGATGTCCGCCCTTTCCCCGTCGTGGTCGGCGAAGGCCGACCACCCACGTTTTGTTCTTCTTCTCAGCCGTTTAAAAGAAAAAACTCGTGGATGGTCGGCCTTCGCCGACCACGACGGTTGAGGAGAACGAGCTTAAACGGACAATGGCGGCCCCTCGCCGTCTATCCACTTCCCTTCGCCCCCGCCCCCGCGACACCCCGCCGCTTTTCCATACGCAGCGGATGGGATAGAACAGGGCCAACCTGGAACGACGAGGACGGAACGATGGACGGCACCACCACGAAGCGCGGCTACCGCGACCTGCAGCAGCATATCGAGGCGCTGGAGGAAGCCGGGCTTCTCTACCGGATCGACCGCGAGATCGACAAGGACCGCATCATGCACCCGCTGGTGCGCTGGCAGTTCCGCGGCGGGCTGGACGAGGCGGACCGCAAGGCGTTCCTGTTCACCAACATCGTCGACGGCAAGGGCCGCAAGTACGACATCCCGGTGCTGGTCGGCGGGCTGGCGGCCAATCGCGGCGTCTACTGCGTCGGCATGCGCGCAGGCGTCGAGGAGATCCCGGGCAAGTGGGACAACGCCATCGCGCATCCCATCGCCCCCGTCGTGGTCGAGCAGGGCCTCTGCCACGAGGTGGTGCTGACCGGCAAGGATTTGCAGGGCGAGGGCAAGGGGCTGGCGATGCTGCCCATCCCCGTCTCCACCCCCGGCTTCGATTCCACGCCGACGCTGAGCGCCACCAACGTGGTGACCAGGGACCCCGACAGCGGCAAGCAGAACATGGGGACCTACCGCGCCGGGCTCAAATCCTGCGACCGGCTGGTGGTGCGCATGGCGACCCGCATCGGCGGCGCCGGCGGCTACCAGCACTACCTGAAATACAGGAAGCGCGGCGAGCCCATGCCCTGCGCCATCGTGCTCGGCTGCCCGCCCGCGGTCGCCTTCCAGGGGCCGCAGAAGCTGCCTATCGACATGGACGAGATGGCGGTGGCCGGCGGGCTGGCCGGCGAGCCCATCGCGATGGTCAAGGCGAAGACGGTGGACCTGATGGTCCCGGCCGAGGCCGAGCTGG
>WHUE01000113.1:5114-5652 GCA_009377375.1 Alphaproteobacteria bacterium
AGGGCACGATCGACACCGAGTACCTGGAGCCCGAGGCCCCGTTCGGCGAGAGCCACGGCCACGTCGCGCTGGAGGAGTTCAACATGCCGATGACGGTGACGGCGATCACCCACCGCAGGAACCCCGTGATCCCGTCCTATATCAGCCAGGTCGCGCCGTCCGAATCCTCGGTCATCAAGCGGGTGGCGTACGAGCCGCTGTTCCTCGCCCATCTGAAGGACCATCTCGGCATCAAGGGCGTTACCAAGGTGTCGCTGCACGAGCCGCTGTCGGGGCTGCTGCGCGTCACCTTCGTCACGATCGCGCGCGGCACGCCGCGCACCGAGATCTGGCGCGCGCTCTACGGCGCCGCCAGCTTCAAGGGCGACTGCTCCAAGATCACCATGGCCATCGACGAGGACATCGACGCCGACGACGCGCATTCGGTGCTGTGGGCGCTCGCCTATCGCCACAACCCGTCGGAGGACGTGAAGATCCTGCCCCATCGCGGCCAGGGCCACGAGCCGAAGCGCGAGACCGACGGCGAGGAGGATTCCAC
>WHUE01000113.1:5662-9721 GCA_009377375.1 Alphaproteobacteria bacterium
AGAGCGACATGCCGCCCGTCGCCCTGCCGGCGAAGGAGTACATGGAGGAAGCCAAGGTCGTGTGGGAGGAGCTCGGCCTGCCCGCGCTGCGCCCCGAGACGCCGTGGCACGGCTACACGCTGGGCGACTGGATCGACGAATGGGACCAAGCCGCGAAGCGCGCGGTGGCCGGCGACTGGCAGGAGAACGGCCGCATCAGCCTCCAGCACCGCCGCAAGGGCCTCGTCCCCGAAACCAAGTTCCGCCCCGACAGGCCCGGCGGCGGCGTCGAGGACTGAAAAGGCTTCCTTCCCCGCCCTTTCCCTCTCGCGTCATGCCCCGGCTTGACCGGGGCATCCGTTCAGCCGGCGGTGCATCGGGACGCCGCCGCTGGATACCCCGGTCAAGCCGGGGTATGACGATAAGCGAATAAGGGAGGAGCGCAGGCCATGACCGAACCCGCCGTCGCCGCGGAGGCGCATCTCCGCACGATCGCTCCCGGCATCCATGCCTGGATCGGCAAGGGCGGCGATTCCAACGCGGGCGCGGTGGAGACGAAGGACGGGCTGCTGGTGCTGGACGCGCAGCAGAACACCGCGCTGGGGCTCGCCTTCCGCGACGCGCTGCGCGCGGCGACCGGGCGGCCGGTGGAGAAGCTGGTCAATTCGCACTACCACATGGACCACGTCGCCGGGAACGTCGCCTTCGCCGGCGAGGCGCCGATCCTCGCCCATGAGAAGACTCCGGGAAAACTGGCCGCGCTGCTCGGCCCGGCGGATGCCGACGGGCGCTGGACGGTGACGGAGACGATCACCAAGGTCTGCGCCTTCTACGGGCCGAACACGGTCGAGCTGGTGCCGGAGGGCCACCCGATGTGGGACTGGTTCGCGCGGCGCTTCGCCCCGCCGGAATACGACCGGCTTACCATCTGCCCGCCGACCGAGACCTTCGCCGACCGCTACGAGGTGACGCTGCCGGGCGGCGACGTCGCGCGCTTCGCCTATCGCGGGCCCGCCCATTGCGACGGCGACCTGATCCTGCACATCCCGGGCGCGCGCGTCGCGTTCATGGGGGACCTGCTGTTCCACGGACGGTTCCCGTGGCTGGGCGATTCCGATCTCGACGGCTGGATAGAGACGCTGGACCACACGCTGACGCTCGACCTCGACATCGTCGTGCCCGGCCACGGCACGCCGGTCACCCTGGCGGAAGTCGCCGGATTCCGCGACCTGCTCCGCGCGCTGCGCGAGGCGGTCGCGGCGAAGATTTCGGCCGGGGCCTCCGAGGACGCCGCCGCCGCCGAGGTGACGCTTCCCGCCTACGCCCATATGGGCCGCTACGCCGAGTGGCTGCCGTTCGACGTGCGCAACGCCTACCGCTACCTCAAGGCCGGCTGACCGCCCCGCGCCTGGCGGCCCGACGCGCCGGCAGGGTCGAAAAAGGGCCCGAAGCCGCCAGTTATCCACCGATCCGGTCACAGAACGGACACAGTCGGTGACAAGGGTTGGCGGGGCGTCGATGCGTATTGAAGCCAGCCGCGAACGGTGCCACGTCTACCCCACAAGCCCGCAAGGCAACAAAAGGGGTTACGACAATGCTGGACAACATCACCTTCAGTCACTGGCTCTACGCGAAGGGCGCCGTGGCGCTCGCGGTGGTTGCCATTGCCAGCCTCAGCGCCTGCGGCGTGTACAACCAGGCTCCGCGCGAGGTACAGGCCTCGAACCCCACCGTGACCTACAGCTACCAGGGCGATCAGGAACTCGTTGCTGCCAACAGCAGGGCCACGACGCATTGCGCGCAGTACAGCGCGACGCCGAGAACGGTAAGCATCCTCGACGAGACCGACGGCACGAAATCCGTGGTGTTCGAATGCGTGCCGTCATCCGCAACGGCGATGGCCGTGCCGAGGGTCGAGCCGAACATGACCTACACGTTCTCCACCGACCAGCAGCTGGTGCAGGCGTCGCAGAGCGCCAACGCCTGGTGCGCGAACCAGAATCGCAGGGCTGTGACCTCGGCCATCAGCCCGAACGTAGACGGCACCAAGACCGTCACCTTCCAGTGTGTGCCGTCCTGAACGGCACCGCTGGCGCCTGACCGGAGCGGCCCCCTCTCCCCAGAGTCCCCCACGGGTCGCTCCGGCGCGCGCCAGTTCAGCCGCCGCGCTTCGGCGCGGCGGCTTTTCTTTTAGCGCTTCGTCAGATCTCGCGGCCGATCGCCGCGTCGACCGAGTAGCGCCCACCGCCCCGCATCGCGAACCCGGCGGCGACTACGCCCCAGAGCAGCGCGTACTCGAACCCGCCCGCGCTGGCGAAGAACCCGTTGGCCCAGTGCACCTTGAACACGGCGACCAGCATCACGATGCCGACGGCCACCGCCGCCGGCCGGGTGAAAAGTCCGATGGCCAGCATAAGCCCGCCGAAGAACTCCACCCCGCCGGCCAGCGCGGCCATCGGCAGGGCCGGCTCGATCCCTATCCGGCCGAAGCCCTCGGCGGTGCCGGAGAGTCCGCCGCCGCCGAAGGCGCCGAACAGCTTCTGCGCGCCGTGCGGCATCAGCATCAGCCCGGCAACGATCCGGATCAGCGGCGCGCCGAGCGGGCGCAGCGCGTTCTCGAGTCCCACCAGGGCGGGGAAGAAGGGCCTTGTCTCGCGGGTCTGTCCATTCGCCATCGCGTTCGTTCTCCTTTACGCTCGGCACAGCCTGCGGCCGTGCTGCCTGCGAAATAGAACGACGCGCATCGATACTCAACGAATCGGCGAGGCGGCGTCGAGGCCCCCGCTTGCCGTCCGCCCGATTGCGCGTATACCCTTACCCAAACACAAACGCAGCAGGACGGGAGAGGCATCATGGGAGAGCATGCGCTGGGCCAGCCGGTGCCGCGGTCGGAAGACCCGCGGCTGCTGAAGGGCGGCGGGCGGTATGTCGACGACGTGCGGCTGCCCGGCACGGCGTTCGGCCACGTGCTGCGCAGCCCGCACCCGCATGCGCGCATCGCCGCCATCGACACCCGCGCGGCGGCGCAGATGCCGGGCGTGCTGGAGGTGCTGACCGGGCAGGACTGGGCGGAGTCCGGCCTCGGCGACATCCCCGGCGACCGCGGCTTCAGGAAGCGCGACGGCTCGGCCATGTACGTCCCGCCCTTCCCCGCGCTGGTGAAGGACGAGGTCCGCCGCGTCGGCGACTACGTCGCCTTCGTCGTGGCGGAGACGGTCGAGGCCGCGAAGGACGCCGCCGAACGCATCGAGGTCGAGTACGAGCCCCTGCCCTTCGTGGTCGACATGGAGGCGGCGCTGGCCGAGGACGCGCCCGCGGTCTGGCCGGACAACCCGGACAATATCTGCTTCCACCACCAGGCCGGGAACCTCGCGGCGGTGGAGGAGGCGTTCGGCCGGGCGGATCACGTCGTCAGCCACAAGTTCTTCATCAACCGCATCACCGCGGCGACGACCGAGCCGCGCGGCTGCACCGGCCATTACGACGCCTTCGCCGACCGCTACACCGTCTACACCACGCTGCAGCACGCCAACCCGTTCCGCACCGCGCTCGCCCGCGTGTTCGGGATTCCGGAGACGAGGATGCGCGTGGTCGCCGGCGATATCGGCGGCGCGTTCGGCATGAAGTCCAACATCTATCCCGAGGTCGCGCTGGCGCTGTGGGCGTCGAAGCGGCTCGGCCGGCCGGTGCGCTGGACCTGCGACAGGGCGGAGGCCTTCCTCACCGACTGCCAGGCGCGCGACAACGTCACCGACGCCGCGCTGGCGCTCGACAAGGAGGGAAAGTTCCTCGCGCTCCGGGTGAAGAACCTCGTCAATCTCGGCTCCTGCATGGTGCAGGGCGGATCGAACCCGGCGGTCGGCAATATCGGCACGCTGGCCGGCGTCTACACCACCCCCGCCATCCACACCGACATCACCGTGGTCTTCACCAACACCACGCCGACGCGGCCCTATCGCGGCGCGGGCCGGCCGGAAGCGGCCTACGTGATCGAGCGGCTGGTGGAGATGGCGGCGGACGACCTCGGCATGGACCCGGCGGCGCTGCGCCGCCTCAACACCATCCCGCCGGACGCCATGC
>WHUE01000114.1 GCA_009377375.1 Alphaproteobacteria bacterium
CACCGCCGGGCTGAGCTTCGCCATCGCCTTCGCCGGCAAGGGGCTGAGCCTGGTGCCCGCCGCGCAGGCCGCGGCGTCAGGCAAGGAGATCGGCGCCTGGGTGCGCATCTCGCCCGACAACATGGTCACGATCCTCACCCCCGGGGCTGAGATGGGCCAGGGCTCGATGACCGGCGTGCCGGTGCCGCTGGCCGAGGAGCTGGACGCCGACTGGGACAAGGTCGTGCTGGACTGGGCGCCGGCGGACTCCAGCGTCTACGGCTATCAGTTCCACGGCAAGCGCGGCATGGCCATCGTCGGCAGCCGCGCCGTCATGCTCTACTATCAGGACATGCGCATGGCCGGCGCCCAGGTCCGCAAGGTGCTGATGCAGGCGGCCGCAAAGAAATGGGGCGTGGACGTCGCCTCGCTGAAGACCGAGCCCAGCGTCGTCGTGCATCCCGGCTCCGGCCGGCGGCTGACCTATGGCGAGATCGCCGCGTTCGCTGAGGCGCCGGCGGCCATGCCGTCGGTGTCGGCGGACGAGCTGAAGAAGCCGGCCGAGTTCCGGCTGGTCGGCAAGGCGCTGAACCGCCGGGACATCCCGGAGAAGGTCAACGGCAGCGCGCAGTTCGCCATCGACGTGCACGTGCCGGGCATGGTCTACGCCTCGACCCGGCACGCCCCGGTGCAGCTCTCCAAACCGGAAAGCTGGAACGACGCCGAGGTGCGCGCCATGAAGGGCGTGATCGACATCGTGAAGGTCGACCAGGGCGTGGCGGTCGTGGCCGACACGTTCGAGCACGTCCTCACCGCCCGCGACGCGCTCGACATCAAGTGGGCCAAGGGGGCGAAGGCGGAAGGCTACGATTCCGAGACCGCGCTCCATACGGCCTATCAGGCGATCGCCGACGACAAGACGGTCAGGGTGAAGAGCGTCAGCAAGAAGGGCGACTTCGCCGCGGCCGCAGCCGACGCCGCCAGGACCTACAAGGCGGCGTTCAAGAGCGACTACGGCTATCACGCCCAGATGGAGCCGCTGAACGGCGTCGCCCGGTTCAATCCCGACGGCACGCTGGAGGTCTGGGAGGGCACCCAGGCACCGGATTCCTCGCGCGCGAAGATCGCGAGCGCGTTCGGGCTCAGCGCCGACCAGGTCATCCACCACCAGCAGTACATGGGCGGCGGGTTCGGCCGGCGCTCGATCACCGACTACACGATCGAGGCGGCGATGGTCGCCAAGGCGGTGAAGAAGCCGGTGAAGATGATCTGGACCCGCGAGGAGGATATCGCCTTCGGCATGTTCCGCCCGCAGACCCTGCAGACCCTGGAAGCCGTCATCGGCAAGGACGGCAAGGTCACCGGCTGGCGTCAGTCCGTGATCGGCGACGGCGGGAACCTCACCTATGGCGGCATCAAGCTCGACTCCTATTACGGGATTCCCAACCAGGAGATCGAGCAGCGCGGCGCCTCGCACGGCATCAGGCTGAAGCACTGGCGGGCGGTGGCCCATCCCTTCAACCTGTTCGCCATCGAGGGGCTGATCGACGAGATGGCGGAGAAGGAGGGCCAGGACCCGCTGGAGTTCCGCCGCGAGCGGCTCGCGCTGACGGCGAAGGGCAAGGCCGTGTTCGACAAGGTCGAGCAGATGTCCGACTGGAAGGCGCCGCGGCCCGAAGGCCGGGCCATCGGGCTGTCGGTGTCCGAACGCTCCGGCTCCGTCGGCGCCGGCGTCGTCGAGATCTCGCTCGACCGCGGCACCGGCAAGATCCGGGTCCACAAGGTCTGGATCGCCGTCCACGGCGGCACCATCGTCAATCCCGAGATGGCGCGCCGCAACATAGAGAGCGGCGTCATCTACGGCATGTCGAGCGTGCTGAAGGAACGCGCCACGATCAAGGGCGGCGCGGTCGAGCAGTCAAACTTCCACGACTACGAGGTGCTGCGGATGTCCGAGGCGCCCGAGACGATCGAGGTCGCGTTCATCGAGAGCGGCGCGAAGCCCACAGGGCTGGGCGAGATCGGCAACCCGTTCATTACCGCCGCCATCGCCAACGCGTTCCACAAGCTGACCGGCAAGCGGCTGTACCACATGCCGTTCACGCCGGAACGCGTGCAGGAGGCGCTCAAGGCATAAGGGGAGGACACCCCAGGGAGGGGAGGAGGAGAGGCCGCGGCACCCCCGCGGCCTCTTTTCATTCTACGGATCGGTTTCGAGGTCGATTTCGAGCGCCTGCATGACGCGGGCATGCAGGTTGTAGGTGGCGGCGAGCAGGGTGATCTCCACCGTCTCGCGGTCGTCGAAATGGCGGCGCAGCTCCGCGTAGACGTCGTCGCGCACGTCGATGTCGCGGGTCATGGCGTCGGCATAGGCGAGGGCGGCGCGCTCGGCCGCGTCGAACAGGCCGCTGGACTCGTATGCCGCCAGCGCGTCGCATTCGGCCACCGTGACGCCCTCGGCCGCCGCGAGCCTGGGCACGTGCTGGCGCAGCACGTAGGCGGCCCCGGCGATATGCCCGATGCGGATGATGACCAGCTCGCGCAGCCGCCCGGTCAGCGACGTGCCCCAGCGGATCGCGTTGAAGTAATCCAGCCACGCCTCGGCCAGGGCCGGGCTGTGGAACAGCATGCGGTAGATGTTGATGACGTTGCCGCGCCTGGCGCCACGGATGCGGTCCAGCAGCGGCGCAAACTCTTCCGGCAGGTCGTCCGGGTCGATCAGCGGTACGCGGGCCATCCGGCATGCCTCCCTGTTGACGAAGGCGGGATGATCGCCGCTGCGGCGCGCCGGTTCAACCGGGGCGGAGGCGAAAAGGAAAACGGCGGCCCGCGAAGGCCGCCGTTTCCCGGTATCGTATGCGAGGGTCGCTTACGCAGCCCTGCGCATCGGACGGCGCGTCGCCTTGCGCGCGACGGCCTTGCGGGCCTTCGGCCTGGACGCCGGCTTCGCCTTCTTCAGGTCCTTCTTGAGCCGCATGCGCAGCGTGGCGATCTGCTTGCGGACCGGATTCGCCGAACCCGCCTTGCGGGCGACGGCCTTCTTCGGCGCAGCCTTGCGGGCCACGGTCTTCTTCGGCGCCGCCTTGCGGGCAATGGCCTTCTTCACGATCTTCTTCGCGGCCGGCTTGCGGGCCACGGCCTTGCGCGCGGCGGGCTTGCGGGCAACGGCCTTCTTCACCGCGGGCTTGCGCGCGGCGGTCTTCTTCGCAGCGGGCTTGCGGGCCACGGTCTTCTTCGCGGCAGGCTTGCGCGCGACCGTCTTCTTGACGGCGGGCTTGCGGGCCACCGACTTCCTCGCCGCCGGCTTGCGGGCGACGGTCTTCTTCGCCGCGGGCTTGCGGGCGACGGTCTTCTTCGCCGCGGGCTTGCGGGCCACGGTCTTCTTCGCGGCGGGCTTGCGGGCCACGGTCTTCTTCTTCGCAGTGGTCTTGGCAGCCATCATAGGGCTCCTTCAGTAGTTTCCGTTATACGCGAAACAGGCCCAAGTAAGCGGGCGGTTACATAAACCGTCGTCACGAGTAACGGCCGAAGGTTAACAATGTGTAAGGAGTGGCAATTTATTCGCCGGGCAGCCAAGTCGCCGCGGCATCGTTTTAAAGGCATCGCCGGGACCGCCGACGCCTTTACTGCCCGGCCGCCATTGCAGCGAACAGGTCCCGCGGCGCCCATTCATGACGTGCGCCGCAGATCTCGCGAATACTGCGCGAGACGTCAGAGCTTTACCGGCCTGCCCTCGACGAAGGAGGTCCGCAGCGCCTCCAGCACCGCGCAGCCGGCGATGGAGGCGACGGGCGTAAACGGGAACGGCGCGCCGCCCGTGGCCGCCGCCGCGAAGGCCTCCTGCATGCGGCGCAGCACCTCGCCCGGGGGAAGGTTTACGGAGTCCCCCTCGCCACCCACCGGCGAGAACTCGAACCCGGCGGCGCCCCGTATCTCCGCCCAGCCTTTGGTGCCGAACATATGCAGCCGGTGGAAATCCCCGGTCACGCCGATGGTGGTCAGCGATCCGCTGGGCCCGTCGGCGAAGCGCAGCCGCGCCGTGACGGTGTCGGGGGTCTCGAACTCGGTCGCCTGGTGCAGCCCGTGCACCTCCACCTCCGAGACCGGGCCCAGAAGCTCGATCATGGTGTAGAACATGTGGTCGGCGAGCGAGCCAGGCGGGGCGTTGTCGACATGGCCCTTGAAGTCGTCCTTCGTCATGCCGAAATAGCGCGGCACGCAGAAATTCGCCTCGGCATGGACGATCTCGCCGAGGTCGCCATCCCGCACCCGGCGGCGCAGCGCGTCCGCCGCGGGAAGGAAGCAGCGGTCGTAGCCGAGGGCGAGGGTCAGCCCCTTTTCCGCCGCCTTCGCGTACAGCGCCTCGGCCTCCGCCTTCGTCTGCGCCAGCGGCTTGATGACGAGCACGTGCTTGCCGGCGTCCAGCGCCGCCATTGCCTGCTCCACGTGCTGGAAGACCGGGGTGCCGATCACCACCCCGTCGATCTTCGGGTCGGCCAGGACCGCGGCCAGCTCCGTCCCCAGCGCGATGCCGTGCCGGGCGCAGAAATCGGACACCTTGTCCGGGCTGCGCGTCGCGGCGGCGGCGTAATGCACCGCGTCGCTCTTGCCCTGCACCGCGTCCACCAGCCGCTTCGCCCAGGCGCCGAGCCCCACCATTGCGAGTTCGAACACTGCACATCCTCCCTGAATGCTGTCAGTGGCAATAACCACCAAGCAGCGCGCAAGGCAACCCCCGGGGGTTCACGCCGCGCCGCAACGCGCTAAGATCGGCGGCCTTCTCACCGCGCAGCACGGGAATACGACGTTGGACATAAGACAGCACGGCCGCTACGACTATTCGCCGATCACGGAACGGCCCGATTACGACTGGCCGGACGGCAAGCGGCTCGCCTTCTATATCGGGCTCAATATCGAGCATTTCAGCTTCGGCGAGGGGCTGGGACACACCCCCACCAATCCCGGCGTCCAGCCGGACGTGCGCAATTTCGGCTGGCGCGATTACGGGCTCAGGGTCGGCGTCTGGCGCATCTTCGACGAGCTGGACGCGTTCGGCCTGCCCGCCTGCCACCTGATGAACAGCGCGATCTACGACTACGCGCCGCAGATCCCGGAACGCATCCGCGCGCGCGGCGATGAGTTCGTCGGCCACGGACGCACCAACTCCGAGCAGCAGGGCGATTACGACGAGGCCGGCGAGCGCGCGCTGATCGAGGCCACCACCGGCGCCTTCCGGCGGCATGAGGGCGAGGGCCCCGGCGGCTGGATGGGACCGTGGATTTCCGAAGGCCCGACCACGCCCGACCTGCTGAAGGAAGCCGGGTACCGCTTCGTGATGGACTGGCCCTGCGACGACCAGCCGGTATGGATGAGGACGCGGTCGGGGCCGCTGCTGTCGGTGCCCTATCACATCGAGATCAACGATTCCCCGGCCATGCTGAGCCGGCGCCACACCGCGCCGCAGTTCACGGAGATGGTGATCGATCATTTCGAGGAGATGCTGCGGCTGTCGGAACAGCGCCCGCTGGTCTGCTCGCTGGCGCTGCACACCTTCGTCACCGGCCAGCCGGCGCGGCTGGTCCAGTTCCGCCGCATCCTGGAGCACATCACCGGCCACGCGCGGGCGGACCGGGTCTGGTTCACCCGCCCGGGTGCGATTTACGACCACGTCGCCGCCCTGCCCCCCGGCACCGTGCCCGGCGATGCGGGCTGGACGGCGCGCGGCTAGGTTTTTTCCTCCTCCGCCGCCTCGGTGTCGGCGGCGAAGATTTCCTCCAGCTCGCGGTTCCATCCGCGGGCGTCCTCGATCATGCGCTGCTCGTCGCGATGGATGTCGCGCTGGGCGAACAGGCGGCGCTCGTCGTGCTCGCGGAACGCCTCCACCGCCCTGCCCGCGGCGGCGCGGGTGAGTCCGAGGCTCTCCAGCGTGTGGCGCGACGCTTCGAGCCCGGAATGGAAGGTCTCGCGGATGACGGCCTCGACGCCGAGCGCCATCAGACGGTAGGCGTGCTGGCGGTTGCGCGCGCGGGCGACGATGCGCAGGCGCGGAAAATGATGCCGCACCGTCTCGGCCGTGCGCAGCGACGTCTCGACATCGTCGATGGCAAGCACGAAGACCTTCGCCTGCGCGGTCCCGGCGGCATGCAGCAGGTCCGGCCGCGAAGCGTCGCCATAATAGACCTTGTTGCCGTAGCGGGCGACGAAATCCACCTGTTCGGCGCTGGCCTCCAGCGCGGTGAAGCCGATCTTCCGCGCCTGCAATATGCGGCCGACGATCTGGCCGAAGCGGCCGAACCCGGCGATGATGACCTGGCTGTCCTCGTTGGGCGGCGGCTCGTAGGCTTCGTCGCCCGCGTTCCTGCGCGCCGCGCTCCACCGCTCGACCAGCAGGTACAGGACCGGCGTCGTCGCCATCGACAGGGTGACGACGAGAATCAGCAGCTCCGCCGTCTCGCGCGGCATCACCTGCGCGCCGGCGGCGATGTTGAGGATCACGAAGGCGAACTCGCCGCCCTGCGAAATGGCGACGGCGAGGTTCGCCGACGAGCGCGCGTCGTGGCGGAACAGTCGGCCGATGCAGAACAGGATCGCCGCCTTGACCCCGACGAGGCCCGCCACCAGCGCCAGGATCAGGCCGGTGCGCGTCACCAGCAGGCCGAAATTGACCGACATGCCGACGGCGATGAAGAACAGCCCCAGCAGCAGCCCCTTGAAGGGATCGATATCGGCCTCGAGCGCATGGCGGAACTCGGAATCGGCGAGCAGCACGCCGGCGAGGAACGCGCCCAGCGCCATCGACAGCCCGACGCTCTGCATGATCAGCGCCGTGCCGATCACGGTCAGCAGGGCGGAGGCGGTGAATATCTCGCGGATGCCGCTGCGCGCGACCAGCCGCAACGCATGGCGCAGGACCAGCCTGCCGACCACGACCACGGCAACGACGACGGCGACCACCTGCAGGACCGCCAGCGCCGAGGCGGCGCCGTCCGCCGGCCCGCTGGCCGCGCCGAGCAGCGGCACCAGGGCGAGGATCGGGATCGCCGACAGGTCCTGGAACAGCAGGATCGAGAAGGCGATGCGGCCGTAGCGCGTCGTCAGGTGGCCCTTCTCGGCCATGATCTGGAGCGCGAACGCGGTCGAGGACAGCGACAGGGCCAGCCCGACCACCAGCGCCGTCCGCCAGTCGAGCCCGAACAGGAACGCCGCCCCGCCGATGGCGAGGGCGCTGACCGCGACCTGCGCGCCGCCGGCGCCGAACACCGGCTGGCGCATGGTCCACAGGCGGCCCGGCTGCAGCTCCAGCCCGATGACGAACAGCAGCAGGACGACGCCGAACTCGCCGAAATGGAGGATGGAGTCCACGTCCCGCACCAGCCGCAGCCCCCACGGCCCGATGGCCGCCCCGGCCGCCAGGTAGCCCAGCACCGCGCCAAGGCCGAACCGCTTGAACAGCGGCACGGCGACCACGGCCGCGCCAAGGAAGATCGCGGACTGGCCGAGAAGCGACATTCAGCCTTCCGGCAGCGGGATGAACTCGTCGTCGCCGAGAACGGCGTCGAAGCGGCCGGCGCGCCAGTCGGCCTTGGCCTGCTCGATGCGGCCGGCGTCGCTGGACACGAAGTTCCACCAGATATGGCGCGGCGCATCGGCGGTCGCGCCGCCCAGCACCATGACGCGCGCTTCCGAAAGCGCCTTCACCGCCACCGGCGTTTTCGGGGCGAGCACCAGAAGGCTGCCGGCATCGAACGCGTCGCCCTGGATTTCCACCCGGCCGGCAAGCACGTAGAGCGCCATCTCCTCGTGCTCGGCGGCGATGGGCAGCGTGCCGCCGGCGGCGATTCCGGCATCCGCATAGATCGTCTCGGAAAACACCGGCACGGGGGAGCGCGCGCCCCAGCCGGTGCCGGCGATCAGCGTCACATGCGCGCCCATCCCGTCGATCACCGGCAGCGCCCCGGCCTCGATATGGACGAAGCCCGGATCGGTCTCCTCATGCGCCTTCGGCAGGGCGAGCCAGGTCTGGAGCCCGAACAGGGCGGACGGGCCGGCGCGCAAGGCCTCGGGCGTGCGCTCGGAATGGGCGATGCCGCGCCCGGCGGTCATCCAGTTGACCTCGCCCGGCCGGATCGGCTGCACCGAGCCGAGGCTGTCGCGATGCATGATCTCGCCCTCGATCACCCAGGTCAGGGTGGACAGGCCGATATGCGGATGCGGGCGGACGTCGATCCCCCTGCCGGTCAGGAACTCCGCCGGCCCCATCTGATCGAAGAAGATGAACGGCCCGACCATCCGCCGCTCTGCCGCCGGCAGTGCGCGGCGGACGGAAAACCCGCCGAGATCGCGTGAGCGGGGCACGATCACCGTGTCCACCGCCGGGCAGGACTCCGCCTTGCCGCAGGCCGCTTCCGCCGCAGGTTGCCAGCTCATCCCGTGTTTCTCCTCGATGCCAAATTCACCGAGAGTATAGGGTACGGCGCGGCGAAGATCATCGGCGGCGGGAATGGCAACAAAAAACCGGCGGGCAGAGGGTTTCCCCTGCCCGCCGGTTCTCCCTCCCCGGGATAAGGGCGTCAGCCCTTGTAGATGCCCTCGGCCTTGGCCTGTTCGATCAGGTCCAGGACCTTGGGCGGCGACATCGGCAGCGAGCGCGGGCGGATGCCGATGGCGTCGCCGATCGCGTTGGCGATGGCGGCCATGGTCGGCACCACCGGCACCTCGCCGACCCCGCGCAGCCCATAAGGATGCTTCGGGTTCGGCACCTCGACGATCTCGGTGTCGATCATCGGCACGTCGGACGCCACCGGCATGCGGTAGTCGAGGAAGGATGCGTTCTGCATCGTGCCGTCCTCGCCGTAGCAGTACTCCTCGTTCAGCGCCCAGCCGATGCCCTGCACGGCGCCGCCCTGGAACTGGCCCTCCACCTGCAGCGGGTGGATCGCCTTGCCGGCGTCCTCGACCACGGTGTAGCGCATCACGTCCACGCGGCCGGTGCCCTCGTCCACCTTCAGGTCCACGATGTGCAGCCCGAAACCGGGGCCCGCGCCGGTGACATTCATCGAGGTGGAGCCGACGATGGCGCCGTGGCTCATCGTCGTCTTCCTGGCGATGTCGGAGATCGACAGCGGGTCGAAGTCGCCGACGTTATGGGTCGCCGCCGGCTTGCACATGCCGTCCTCGAACACCACCGCGTCCTCGGCCACGCCCCAGATCTCCGCCGCGCGACGGCGCAGCTCGCCGATCACCTGACGGGCCGAATCCACGATGGTCATGCCGACCGAGAACGTCGTGCGGCTGCCCGCGGTGACGCGGTTGAAGCCGAGCGAGTTGGTGTCGGCCATCTTGACCCGCACCTTGCCGACCGGGATGCCCAGTTCCTCGGCCGCCATCATGCTGAGCGAGATGCGCGAGCCGGCGACGTCGGCCGTGCCGACGATGATGGTCACCGTGCCGTCGGGCGCGAGGTTGAGCGTGCTCGACGTCTCGCCGCCCCGGTTGAACCAGAACCCGGCGGCGACGCCGCGCCCCTGCCCCTTCGGCACCGGCGAATTGTAGTGCTCGCATTTCTTCGCC
>WHUE01000115.1 GCA_009377375.1 Alphaproteobacteria bacterium
GCCCGGTCTTCGGGCAGACCGGCAGGAACGGCGAATAGGTCGCCTGGCGCTCCTTGCCGAGCGTCGGCAGGATGACCCGCATCACCTCGTCGTAATTCCGCAGCACGGCGAGCAGCGCCGCGTCGAACCGGCCTGACCTGTAGCAGTCCGTCGCGCTCTGGAATTCGTATTCGAAGCCGAACGCGTCGAGGAAGGCGCAGAGCCGCGCGTTGTTGTGATGGCCGAAGCTTTCATGCGTGCCGAAGGGGTCGGGCACCGAGGTCAGCGGCTTGTCCAGGTGCTGCGCCAGCATCTCGCGGTCGGGCACGTTGTCCGGCACGCGGCGCAGCCCGTCCATGTCGTCGGAAAACGCGAACAGCTTCGTCGGCATGTCGGACAGCGCGGCGAAGGCGCGGCGGACCATGGTGGTGCGCACCACCTCGCCGAACGTGCCGATATGCGGCAGGCCGGACGGGCCGTAGCCGGTCTCGAACAGCACGTAGCCCTTTTCCGGCACGGCCCCGCCGGTGCGCGCGAGCAGCTTGCGCGCCTCCTCGAACGGCCAGGACCGGGCGTCCTGCGCCAGGGAGCGGATGGTGTCCACGTCGATGTCTCCGAAACCGTCAACTGCGCGGCGAACCTAGAGCATGTCGGTCCCGATTTGAAGCATCCGTGTGGCGGCTCCGCCCGCGGGGGCGGGAATTTCGATTGGACTTGGGCCCGCCGCGGTCCCATCTTTCCCCTGTCGTACCGTCGAACCGGAACGAGGGAGCGGCCGATGTCGCGAATCATGATCGACTGTCCCGAGGCGGGAGGGCCGGTATACACCCACCTGAATTTCGAGGCGTTCGACTGGGAGGCGATCCCGGTGGGCGAGCGGGAGATCGAGTGCCCGCGTTGCGGCCGCATGCATGTCTGGCGCCGCGCCGACGCCTGGCTCGACGAGGACGGCGGGCGGGGCTGAACCCCGACCGGGCGTCGGAATTTCTTACAGTTGCGGCGGCCGCCGCCGTCTCCACAGCCGGAAACTCGCGGAGAACGTTAGTTTTGTGGAACTGGCACGGGAATTGCATGGGGACGGACCAGTGCCCTTTCACAAGCTATGGCCGTTCGATGACCAGACATTCCCTCGCCGTCCGCACCGCTGCCGCGCTGATCGGCGCGATGCTTGTCGCCGCCGCCCCGGCGGGCGCCGCCGTCATCGATATGGAGGGCATCGCCCCGGCGGGCAGCAATTCGACGGAGAACAACTCGACGCAGACCTTCGACGGCTTCAACGTCTTCATCAATCACGGCCATTACTGGGACAGCGCCCAATCGGGGGTCGGCACCTTCCGGCCCGACAACGGAACGGATTTTCTGCTGCACGACCACAATACGGCCGTTGTCGTGACCAAGGTAGGCGGCGGGGGATTCTCGATCCAGTCCTTCGACGCCACGTTCTGGGACTCCAGCCACAACGCCTCCGGCACCAGCCCCATCATTTCGGTCATCGGCCTGCTGAACGGCGGCGGCAGCATCGGCACCAGCTTCGCCATCGACAACGTGCATGCCTTCGAGACGCTCATGTTCGGCGCCGGGTGGGACGACGTGACCCAGGTGTCGTTCGTCAACGTCAGCGGGGCAATGGCCTACGACAACATAGTGGTCGACGCGCCCGCCGCCGCCGTGCCCGCGCCCGCCGCCCTGGCCGCGTTCGGGTTCGGTCTGGCCGGGATGGCGGCGCTGCGCCGTCGCCGGCGCGCGTAGAAGACGGCCCGCCCGCCGCGACGGGACTCGCGCCCTCCGCTATAGTCGGGGCATGAGCCGCCCCGACGCCCCTGAACCTCGCGATTCCGCCCTGTTCGCCGCCCCGCCGGGGCCCGCGCTGAAGAGGCGCGTGATCGTCGCCGCCTATCGCGAGGCGGTGATGCTGGACGCGCAGGACCATGCCCGGCACATGACGCTGGCGGAGGCGGCGCGGGAGGCGCGCGGCGGCGCGGCGCCGATCCTGTGCCATGCCCAGGCGGTGGCGCGGCGGCTCGGCATCCAGCCCTTTCCCGCGCTCGACGTGCTCGAGCTCTTTGCCTTCGCCCATCCGGCCGCGTTCTGCCTGCCGACCGCGGTCGGGCTGGCGACGGCGCTGGGCCTGCCGCGGCCGCGCGGGGCGGAGGAGGAGGCCCGTACGCTGCGCCGCTGCGCCGAGCGGCTGATCGCGCATATCGGCAGCGGCGCGCTGCATGCGCCGGGCGACGCGCTCCCCATCGCGCGGGCGATGAAGGAAGGCGGCTGGGGCTGGGGCGAGGCCGCGGTCGCGGCGCTGGAGGACGCGGGGGCCGCCGATCCGCTGCGCCGCACCTTGCGCGGCGGCATCGACGTCTGGCGGCGGCTGCGCGAATGGACCGAATACGCCCCCGAGCCGCCCCCCGCCAACCACCCGGTGGAACCCGCCGAGGCGCGGCGCAGGCTGGCGCAGCTCGTCGGCGCCGACGCCGAGCCCCGGCCGCAGCAGAGCGACTACGCCTCCAGCGCCTGCGCCGCCTTCTCGCCGCGCGAGACGCCCGACGCGCCCAACGCGGTGATCGCCGAGGCCGGGACCGGGGTGGGCAAGACGCTGGGCTATATCGCGCCCGCCAGCCTGTGGGCGGAGAAGAACGAGGGCACGGTGTGGATCAGCACCTTCACCCGCAATCTGCAGCGCCAGATCGACCAGGAGCTGGACCGGCTCTACCCCGACCCGGCGGTGAAGGCGCGCCGCGTGGTGCTGCGCAAGGGGCGGGAGAACTATCTCTGCCTGCTGAACCTGGAGGAGGCGGCGGCGAGCATCCCCACCCGCCGCGCCAGCGCGGTGGCGATCGGGCTGATGGCGCGCTGGGCGTCGGCGACGCGGTCGGGCGACATCGTGGCCGGGGACTTCCCGACCTGGCTGGCCGACCTCGCCGGGTTCCGCGACACGATCGCGCTGGCCGACCGGCGCGGCGAATGCATCTATTCCGCCTGCCCGCATTACAGCCGCTGCTTCATCGAGCGCGCGGTGCGCAGCGCGAGGCGGGCGGACATCGTGGTCGCCAACCACGCCCTGGTGATGACCCAGGCGGCGCTGGGCGGGCTGGACGATTCCAGCGTGCCGACGCGGCTGGTCTTCGACGAGGGCCATCACGTGTTCGACGCCGCCGATTCCGCCTTCTCCGCCGAGCTGTCGGGCCGCCAGGGGGCGGAGCTGCGCCGCTGGCTGCTGGGGGCGGAGGGGGCCGGCGGCAGCCGCGCCCGCGGCCTCGCGCGACGGGTGGAGGAGATCGCGGCCCAGGACGGGGAGGCCGGCGAGGCGCTGGCCGCCATCGCCGCAGCGGCGGCCGAGCTGCCCGGCGCGACCTGGCAGCGGCGCATCGCCGAGGGCCGGCCGCGCGGGGCGGCCGAAGCCTTCCTCCAGCGCGTCCGCCAGCAGGTCTACGCCCGGACGAAGGACGCCGACGCGCCCTACGACATCGAGGCCGACACCGCGCCGCCGGTGGACGGGCTGCTGGACGCGGCCGCCGCGCTGGAGACGGCGCTGGCCGCGCTGGCCGCGCCGATGAAGGCCCTGACCGGCCGGCTGGCCCGCATGCTGGACGAGGACGCCGCCGAGCTGGACAGCCATACGCGGCAGAAGATCGAGTCGGTCTGCCGGTCCTTGCGCCGCCGCGCCGAGGGCGAGATCGGGGCGTGGCGGTCGATGCTGGCCGCCTTGCAGGCGGAGACGCCGGCCGAGTATGTCGACTGGTTCTCCATCGTCCGCGCCGAGGGACGCGACGTGGACGCGGCGATGCACCGCCACTGGGTGGACCCGACCCTGCCCTTCGCCCGCGCGGTGATGGATGCGGCGCACGGGGTGCTGATCACCTCCGCCACGCTGCGGGACGGGACCGGAGACGTCGAGGCCGACTGGGGCGCGGCGGAGGCGGTCAGCGGCGCGCTGCACCTGGCCGCGCCCGCGCTGCGGGCCCAGGTGCCCTCGCCGTTCGACTACGCGGCGCAGACGCGGGTCTTCATCGTCACCGACGTGCAGCGGGGCAGCGCCGACCAGGTCGCCGCCGCCTACCGGGAGCTGTTCATCGCGGCGGGCGGCGGCGCGCTCGGCCTGTTCACCGCCATCGCGCGGCTGCGCGCCGTGCACGGGCGCGTCGCGCCGGAGCTGGAGGATGCGGGGCTCGCGCTCTACGCCCAGCATGTGGACCGGCTGGACGCGGCCTCGCTGGTCGACATCTTCCGGGCGGAGGAGAACGCCTGCCTGCTCGGCACCGACGCGCTCAGGGACGGGGTGGACGTGCCGGGCCGGTCGCTGCGGCTCGTCGTGTTCGACCGGGTGCCGTGGCCGCGCCCGTCGATCCTGCACCGCGCCCGCCGTGCGGCGTTCGACGCCAAGGTCTATGACGACCGCATCGCCCGGATGCGCATCCGCCAGGCCTTCGGACGGCTGATCCGCCGCGCCGACGACCACGGCGTCTTCGTCCTGCTGGATTCGATGACGCCGACGCGGCTGCTCGGCGCCTTCCCCGACGGGGTGCCGGTCGCCCGCGTGGGGCTGGCCGAGGCCATAGACGGCACGCGCGTGTTTTTGACGCAGGGGGCGTCCGCGCATGATAGTTGACGCTCGCCCGCACGCCCGTTAGGGCTAGGCGGCAAGAATATGGCGCTCCCCGCGCCGGATACCGCATCCGAGAGGATTCAGGAAAAATCATGATGGCAAAGCATCACGACGCGCTGATCTATACCATGGTGCTCGCCTCCGCCGCGGATCGCGACATGACGGATATGGAGGTGGAGACCATCAGCGAGATGGTCCGCTTCCTGCCGGTGTTCCGCGATTTCGACCCGAGCGCGATCGCGCCCATCGCCAACGGCTGCGTCAATATGCTGTCCGACGAGGACGGGCTCGAGGCCGCCGTGGGCTTCATCCGCGACACCCTGCCGAAGAAGCTGCGCGAGACCGCCTACGCCATCGCCTGCGACATCGTCGCCGCCGACGGCAACGCCAGCCAGGAAGAGCTGCGCCTGCTGGAAATCCTGCGTCACCGCCTCGACGTCGACCGCCTGATCGCCGCCGCCATCGAACGCGGCGCAAGGGCGCGGCACGTGACGGTTTAAGGGCCTGAACCGAGCCGTCGCAGCGGCGGGCGGCCTCACTTTCCAGGACATATTTTAGAATTATTCCAGAAATGTTCCACGCGGAACATTTCAAGAACGATTTCGATTCGCAGCGCAAGTCCGCGGAAACAGGAATTTTTTCCTTTTGCCGCGACAGAGGCGGCCGCGTCCGGGCGAGAGCCTACCCCGCCCCGGCGGCGCGGAGACGGCGGGCGGCGAGGAATTCGTAGGCCAGCAGGGCGCCGCCGATGGCCACCCCGGCGCCGCTCATGAAGCCCGGGATGGCGAGGCCGACGCTGGCGTCGGGCACCAGCGCCACGGCGCCGGCGGCGGCGATGGCCAGGCGCCTGATCCAGCCGATGTCGCGCCGGAAGAACCCGACGATGCCGACCGTCACGTAGTAGACGCCGACCAGCGCGGTCGCCGCGTCCCAGGCGACCTTCACCGGCTCGCCGACCATCAGCAGCGTGGGCGAGAACACGAACATGAACGGCAGCACGTATTTCACCCAGCCCATGCGCATCGCCGCCCAGCCGGTCTCCATCGGGCCGGCGCCGCTGATATTGGCGGCGGCGACGCTTTGAGCCCGGCGGCGTTAATGGCCGCGACGCCGATGGGCAGCCCTGTGGACTTGCGGCCAAGGCTCCCGCCTTGCCTACAACCCCACAGGGCCAACAACCACAACAGCGGTCAAATCATGCGCTACATAAAGCGGGCAACTTAACGCGCTAGCTACAGGGAAAATCATCCGCCCCTGTCCCGATCCCCCGTCCTGCGCTAAAATGGCGTTCCCGCATCCCCTGCCCGCAGCGTATCCGTCCATGAACGAGTTTTCCGGCTTCCGCGAGCGCCTGCCCGGGCTTCTGCGCGCGCTGGCCGTCGGCATTCCGGCGGGGGCGCTGTTCGACTGGCTGGACACGCCGATCCCGTGGCTGATCGGGCCGATGATCGCGGTGGCGGCGGTCAACCTGTGCGGGGTGCGGATCGCGCCGGTGCCGTACGGGCGCCAGGCGGGGCAGATGCTGATCGGCTCCGCCGTCTCGCTCTACTTCACCCCGCCGGTGGTGGCGGCGCTGCTGGCCCATATCGGCGCCATCGCGGCGGGCACGGCGAGCGCGTTCGTGATCGGCGGGCTGGGGGCGCTGGTGCTCGGCCGGCTGTCGGGGATCGACGCCAAGTCGGCCTTCTTCTCCTCCATCCCCGGCGGCGCGATGGCGATGACCGTGCTGGCGGAGCGCGCCGGCGCGATGATCCCGCCGGTGGCCGTGGCGCACAGCCTGCGGGTTTCCATCCTGGTGATCGTGCTGCCCTTCGCGCTGACCTACGGCAACATCCCGCTGGACATCGTGCCCTACCGGCCGAGCCTGGCGCTCGACATTCCTGTGCTCGCGCTGTGGCTGGCCGGCGGCGTGTTCGTCGGCTGGGCGGCGGAGAAATGCCGGGTGCAGAACGGCTACCTGCTGGCCCCCATCGTGCTGGGCGCGCTGCTGACCGCCAACGAGGTGCCGCTGTCGACGGTGCCGCACTGGCTGATCCAGGCGTCGCAGCTTCTGTTCGGGCTGATCCTGGGGGCGCGGTACGAGCGGGCGTTCTTCAGGCGCTACCGGCTGTTCGTCCCGTTCGCGCTGGTCAACGCGGTGTTCATCATCGCCGCCTCGGTTGCGGCCGCGCTCGCCATCGCCTGGGCGTTCGGGCTGGACCCCGCCACCATGGTCATCGCCACCGCCCCCGGCGGCATGCCGGAAATGACCATCGTCGCCCAGGCGCTGCAGATCAGCGTGCCGATGGTGATCTCGTTCCACCTGTTTCGCGTGTTCTTCGTCGCGCTGGGCACGCAGTACATCTACGCCTTCGGGGTCTGGGCACGCGGGCGCCTGCGGCGCGGCGGCGCGGCGGAGTAGCGCCGCCCTTTCGCCGCACATGAAAACGCCGCCGCCCCTGGGGGCGGCGGCGCGGGTTTCCGGCCGTGACGGGGCCCGGCTGGCGGCGGCTACTTCTCGTCGCCGAGCACCACCTTGCGGATTTCCTTCTTCTGCTCCTCGGTCACGGATTTGAGCGCCGTCTGCACCATCTTCTCGGCCTCTTCCGCCGGGGCGTAGTTGATAAAGCGCTTCTTCTTGGCGAACTCCTCGACGACCTTCGGATCGCTCATGATCTTGTGCGCCGCGGCGCGCAGCGTGGCGGCCCGTTCTTTCGGGGTGGCCGGCGGGGCGACCAGCACGCGGCCCACGCCTTCTACGGCGTTGCGGTAATCCACCCACCACGCCTGCTTGTCGTCGAGCTTCTGCTGCTCGAACACGGTCGGCAGGTCGGGGAACAGGGTGGAGCGCTTGCGGTTCCAGGTCGCGACCGCCTTGGCGTTCTTCGACTGCACGTATTTGAACGCCGAGGTCTCGGAGACGTAGAGCCCGTCCATCTCGCCCTGGGCGAGCGCCAGCGCGACGGCGGCGCTGCCCTTGTAGCCGCTGACGATGTTGCAGTTGAGCTTCAGCGTGTGGCAGGTGAAGGCCGCGCCGTCGGAGGTGCCGGAGATCTTGCCCGATCCGCCCCAGCTGATCCTCCCCGTGCTCTTCTTCAGATCCTCGAGCGTGCTGTGGGGCGAGTTCGGCTTCACCAGCACGATCCAGCGCGGCGCGTCGATGATTCCGAGATATTTCATCTCGGTCAGGTCGAACCGCACGCCGCTCATGGCGAGAACCTGCTGCAGGCTCGCCCCGGTGCCGTTGACGATGGTCATCTGCAGCCCGTCGGCCGGCGCGCGCTGGAAGCGGTTCAGCGCCCGGAGCCCGCCGGCGCCCGGCTGGTTCTCGACGATCACATTGGCGCCGAGCTCCTTCTCGAAATGCGTGGCCAGCATGCGCGAATAGGCGTCGTAACCGCCGCCGGCGCCGAAGCCGACGACGAATTTCAGGGTCTTGCCCTTGTAGTAGTCGTCCGCCGCCGCCGGCTGGGCAGCCATAGCCGCCGCCGCGGCAATGCCACCCGCCGCAGCGAGCATTGCAAATTTTCGCATCGTCAATCTCCTCCCAGACTATTTGCCCCACGGGGCCACTGCGCCGGATGGTATGCGATCGGCCCTTGCCTGCCAATGGCTCGATTGCCGCCTTCCCCGCGCGGCTCCGGTCCCGCGGGACGGGGCGGAACGAAAAACCCCCGCGCCGGAGCGCGGGGGTTTCGTTACGGACCGGGCCGTGACGTAAGGCGGCTGCCTTACATCATGCCGCCCATGCCGCCCATCCCGCCCATGTCGGGCATCGCGGGCATGGAGGCCTTGTCGTCCGGCTTTTCGGCGATCATGGCCTGGGTGGTGATCAGCAGCCCGGCAATCGACGCCGCGTCCTGCAGCGCGGTGCGCACCACCTTGGTCGGATCGATGATGCCGGCCTTCACCAGGTCTTCGAAGACATTGGTCTGGGCATTGAAGCCGAAGCTGGCGTTCTTGCTTTCCAGCAGCTTGCCCACGACCACGGCGCCGTCGGCGCCGGCGTTGTCGGCGATCTGCCGCACCGGGGACCGCAGCGCGCGGCGCACGATGTCGACGCCGACCCGCTGGTCGTCATTGTCGGGCTTCAGCTTCTCCAGCGCCCTGGAGGCATAGAGCAGGGCGACCCCGCCACCGGGCACGATGCCTTCCTCGACCGCGGCGCGGGTCGCGTTCATCGCGTCCTCGACGCGGTCCCGCTTCTCCTTCACCTCGGTCTCGGTGGCGCCGCCGACGCGGATCACCGCGACGCCGCCCGCCAGCTTCGCCAGACGCTCCTGCAGCTTCTCGCGGTCGTAGTCCGAGGAGGTTTCCTCGACCTGCGCCCGGATCTGGTTGCAGCGGCCCTGGATGTCGGCCTTCTTGCCGGCGCCCTCGACGATGGTGGTCTCTTCCTTCGTCATGGTGATCTTCTTCGCCGTGCCGAGCATGTCGACGGTGACGTTCTCGAGCTTGATGCCGAGATCCTCGGACACCACCGTGCCGCCGGTGAGGATCGCGATGTCCTCCAGCATGGCCTTGCGGCGGTCGCCGAAGCCGG
>WHUE01000116.1 GCA_009377375.1 Alphaproteobacteria bacterium
ACGGTCGCAACGGGCAGGTGCTCGTCCGAAATCTCTTCCGGGCGCAGCGTCATGATCTCGGTCTTGGTGTCGCGGATGTAATCGGCGAGCTCCTCGAGATCGGTGCGCATTGCCACTTCGGCGGCGGGAATATTGTCATTCATGCCGTTGATGATCGTCTGAACGACTTCCAGGATCTCCTGGGGTCCGGCTTCGCGAATGCGGCCCTGACGCATCGCCCGAATTTCAGCGACCAGGACGGGATCGAGCTTGTCCGAGGACATTAGGCACTCCTTGACTTACGCACGTGTAGCGGCGCCGCGGCCGCCGCCCGAGGATCAGAATTCGCCGAGGACGCCGACGAGCTTCGACTTCAGGGTCGCCGCGTTGAACGGCTTCACGATGTAGTTGGAGACGCCGGCCTCCTTCGCGATCACCACGTTTTCGGTCTTGCTCTCCGCCGTGATCATGATGAACGGAAGCCCTTTCAGATTGCCGTCGGCGCGGACCTCCTTGAGGAGCTGGATGCCGGTCATCGGCTCCATGTTCCAGTCGGAGATCACGAGGCTGTACTTGCCCTCGCGCAGTTTCTGCAAGGCTGCGCTGCCGTCAGTGGCTTCCTCCACGTTGTCGAAACCCAGCTGCTTCAGCAAATTCCGAATGATCCTGAGCATGGTCTTGTAATCGTCCACGATCAGGATCGGCATGTTCTTGTCGACAGCCATTACTCGCTCCGTTGGCTCATGGGTCGGGAAAGGGGCAGTGCCGACCCGTCCTTGGGGAAACACTAGTCCGCGTTGCTTAAAACTTCGTTTATTGACGGCCCCGGCGTTCGGCCTTGGGCAGGTCGCGCCGCTGCGCCAGCGCGGCGGTCATCGCCTTCGCCTTGGCGGGCGTCATATTCGCCATGATCGGTGCGGTCCGGCGCTCGCTCATGCGCTCCACCACATCCAGCAGGATCGCCATGTCGAGCTCCTCGAAGATCCGCGCCGCCTCTTTCGGTTTCATGGCTTCGTAGATCTTCACGACGCTCTTCATCTGCTCTTCCTTCTGCTTGTCGTGCTGCTTGAGCAGGGAGCCGATCGTGTCCTGGATTTTCTTGAGCTCGGCTATCTTGCCGTCGATGCGCCGTTCCGTCGCCTCCAGCAGGCGGGCGCGGACCTCCAGCGCCTTGTCCCGGGTTTCCAGCTCGATGCGGCGGGCCGACAGTTTCTGCAGCACCTCGAGCTCCGCGTCCGTCACCGAAGCGGGATCGAACCACCCCACCGCGTTTCCCGTCTTCTCGCCGCGCCCGTCTCCGGCCGACGTCGCGGTTCCGGCTTCAGCGTCTCCGGCGGCCTCCTGTGCGGGCGGGAGATTTTCCCCGCCCCCCTCCTCGGCCTCCGGATCGGCGGAACCGGCCGCCGGGGCGCCGGCGCCCGGCTTCTCCTCGGCGACCGCGGCGGAGGCGAAGCTCCCGTCCAGCCCCTGCCAGGCGCTGCCGAGCTTCAGCACGGCGGCGAACGCGGCCAGGAAAATGACGGCGGGAAGCAGGCGGAAACGCAGCTTCATCATGCTCTAGGCCCCGGCGCGGGCGACGCGGATGGCCCGCAACAGATCTTCTTCCGCCTCCGCGCGGCGCGCCGGCAGCGAGGCGGGTTCGTCCGGATACGGCACCCCGTCCGGATAGGGATCCTCGTTGCGGGTCGCGGGGCGCGGCATGGCCGGTCGGGCGGCCTGCGGCGTTGCGGCAGGCGCCCGGGGCTCCGTCCGGGGCGCGACCGGGGCACGGCGCGGCGCAGGGACAAGCTCGCCGGCGCGGTCGTGCGGCGGCAGGGCGCCGGGGCGGCGCCCGATGGCGCCGAGTTCGTCGCGCAGCGCCTCGGCGCGGACCACCTGAACGCGCAACAGGCGCTCAGCCTCCACGCCGGCGGTCTTCAGCGCGCCGACGGACGCCTCCGCACGATCCGCCGCGGTCTGCAGCTCGACGATCATCTGGCGGATTTCGGTGTCGCTGTCGCGCACCGCGGCGAGCCGGCGATTGAGTTTCACGCAATAGACCAGCAGCGCGACCATCAGCCCCGCCATCGCGACATCGACCAACGCCGAGATGAGGAACATCAGTAGATTTCCTTCGCCTTCTGGCGGGTTCGCGCGCGGTCCTCGACGCGGATCGCGATCTTGCCGTCCTTGCGCCCCATCTTTCCGGTAAACAGCCCCGAACTGCCGCAGCGCACCTCGACATCCGTATCCGGGCCGGCATTGAGCAGGATATGGCTGCCGATCTTCAGGTTCAGCACGTCGTTCAGCGGCAGCATGATCTCGTCGAGCACCGCCTTGATCTCCACATCCGTCTGCCAGAGCTGGTTGGCGAGATGGGTTTCCCAGATCGAATCGCGCCCGAACTTCTCGCCGAGGAACATCTGCAGCAGCAGCTCTCGCACCGGCTCCAGCGTGGCATAGGGCAGGCACAGCTCCACCTTGCCGCCGCGATCCTCCATATCGACGCGAAGCTTGGCCAGGATGACGGCGTTGGCCGGGCGCGCGATCGTCGCGAAGCGCGGGTTCGTTTCCAGCCGGTCGTAGCGGAAGGTGACCGGACTCAACGGATCGAACGCCGCGGAAAGGTCGTTGAGCACCACCCGGACCATGCGCTCGACGAGGCTGCGCTCGATCGTGGTGTAGGGCCGGCCCTCGATGCGGATCGGCGCGGTGCCGCGGCGCCCGCCCAGCAACACGTCGACAATGGAATAGATCAGCGAGGAATCGACCGTCAGAAGGCCGAAATTGTCCCATTCCTCCGCCTTGAAGACGCCAAGCATGGCGGGCAGCGGAATCGAGTTCAGGTAGTCCCCGAACCGGAGCGAGGTGATGTTGTCGAGCGACACCTCGACGTTGTCCGAGGTGAAGTTGCGCAGGGATGTGGACAGCATGCGGACGAGGCGGTCGAAGACCACCTCGAGCATCGGCAGGCGCTCGTAGGAGACCAGCGTCGAATTGACGATGGCCAGTATGCCCGAACGCGACGCCGCGTCCTCGTCGTCGTCGCGAAAGCCGAGCAGGCTGTCGATCTCGTCCTGGTTGAGGATGCGGGTCGGCTGGACCGCCGTCTGGCCGACGAAGCTGTCGTCGGAATCGTCGCCCCACTCCTCGGCGCTGTCCGATTCGCCTTCCTCGGCCATCGCGGCCCATTCGGCGGCGAGCTTTTCGTCCTCGCTGAGCTCCGCTTCTTCCGGTGCGACTTCTGTCTCGTCAGCCATGAAGCTGCCGTCCCCCTACCACGCCTGAAATATGCGCCCGCCTACTGGACGAGCATTTCCTTGAACAGCACGTCCTTGACCCGTGCGGGGCGGACCGCGGCGTTGACCCGCGCGAGCAGTTCCTCGCGCAGCCGGTACACCCCGGCAGAGCCCCGCAGGTCGTCGATGCGCAGTTCGCGCAGATAGACCTGGAAGTTGTCGATGATGCGCGGGCTGAGGGTCCTGAGCCGCGCCACGTCGGCCTCGTTCTCCAGCTCCAGGCTCACCTGCATCTTCAGGAAGGTGGGCCGCCGGCCGGCGGTATTCAGGTTGACCAGCATTTCCGGCAGGTCGAAGAACACCGTCTGCACCGCGGTGGGGCCGGTCTGGGCCGGCGGCGGCGTTTCCTTGCCGCCGACGACGCCGGTCAGCATCAGCGCCGTCACGCTGGCGCTCACCAGCAGCAGCGGCAGCGCGATGAACATGACGATCTTCTTGCCGCTGAGCTTTTTCTTCCCAGGGACATAGTCCTCTTCGTTCTCGATTTCGAAGTCGTCGCTGGCTGCAACGTTGCTCACGGCTCTGCCTCTCGGGTTGGGGCGTGTCTCTCTAGACGGGCCATGCTATGCGAGACCGGTTAATAACAGATTGAGTTGCCGGGCCTCGGCGGCAGTTCTTGCCGGGCAATCCGTACCCGAATCCGGCGTTTTCCGCCCCCTGCCCGACCGGACTGCCCGCTATGCCGCTGATATGGCACGGTTTCTGTCTTGGCACGGATCGTGCATATGGCTCGGGGCGCAATCGCCCATGGTGGTGCGCCAGGCGTTGGAGAACCGGAACGGCATGGAAAACACCCTCTACATTGCGCTGTCGCGCCAGATGGTGATGAAGCAGCACCTGAACGTGGTCGCGAACAACATGGCGAACACGTCGACCGCCGGCTACAAGGGCGAGCAGCTCATGTTCGTCGAGTATCTGGCGCAGACGAAGGACGGCCAGCAGGTTTCGTTCGTGCAGGACCTCGCCGTGGTGCGCGATTTTTCCGAGGGCGAGTTCATCAAGACCGGTAGCCCGCTCGACGCCGCAATCCACGGCAAGGGCTGGTTCGTCGTCGACACGCCAAAGGGCCAGTTCTACACCCGCAACGGCCATTTCGAGATGAACCGGAACGGCGAGATCGTCAACAGCGCCGGCCATCCGGTCCTCAGCGACAAGGGACAGCCCATCGTCATCGGCCCCGGCGAAACCGACATCCTGATTTCAGGAGACGGCACGGTCAGCACCTCCGGCGGGCCGAAGGGCCGGCTCAACATCGTCAACTTCGAAAACGACCAGTTGCTGAACAAGGTGTCGAACAGCCTGTACACGACCGACCAGCCGCCGGAGCAGGCGCTGAAGGCGAGCGTGACCCAGGGAATGATCGAGGGCTCCAACGTCCAGCCGATCATCGAGGTCAGCAACATGATGACGGCCCTGCGCTCCTACCAGTCCGCCCAGGAAGTCATCAAGCAGGAGGATGGCCGGCTGATGGAGGCCATCAAGACCCTGACCGAAGAAAAGTCGTAACAGCAGCAAACGCCGAGGAGCGTTGATTCCAAGATGAGGTCACTCAATATCGCCGCGACCGGGATGCTGGCCCAGCAGCTCAACGTCGAGGTCATCTCGAACAATATCGCGAACATGAACACCACGGGATTCAAGCGCCAGCGCGCGGAATTCCAGGACCTGCTGTATCAGGACATGCGCCGCGTGGGCTCCGCCTCGTCGGACACCGGAACCATCGTGCCCGCGGGGGTGCAGATCGGCGTCGGCGTGAAGACGGCCGCGGTCTACCGCATCACCGAGCAGGGCAATCTGGTCTCGACCGAGAACACCTACGACCTGGCGATCCAGGGCAAGGGCTTCTTCAAGGTCAACCTGCCCAACGGCGACACGTCGTATACCCGCGCCGGCTCGCTGAGCCTCAGCCCGGACGGGCAGATCGTGACCGCCGACGGCTATGCCGTCGCCCCCGGCATCACCATTCCGGCCGACGCGATCAGCGTGTCGATCAACGCCAACGGCGAGGTTCTGGCCAAGGTGCAGGGCCAGGTGACGCCGCAGAACGTGGGCCAGTTCACCCTGGCCAACTTCGCCAACGAGGCGGGGCTGGAGCCGGTCGGCGACAATCTGTTCCTGGAGACCCCGGCCTCCGGCGCCGCCACCGAGGGCACGCCCGGCGCCATCGGATACGGCACCATCCTGCAGGGCTTCCTGGAGACGTCGAACGTCAACGTGGTGCAGGAAGTGACCAACCTGATCACGGCGCAGCGCGCCTACGAAATGAACTCCAAGGTTATCGAGGCATCGGACGAAATGATGCGCTCCCTGACCCAGCTCCGCTAGGCGATCCTCATGAAAGCCGTCATCCCCTACGTCTTCGCGGTCCTCATGATCTCGTCCGGCATGGCCGGCGCGGAAGCCGCGGTCCTGCGCGCCCACGTCTCCGTGAACGCAGAGGTGGTGCGGCTCGGCGATCTTTTCGCCGACGCCGGCGCGGAAGCCGGACGCGCGGTGGCGCCGTCGCCGCCGGCCGGAGCCAGCCAGGTCTTCGACGCCGAGGAGCTGCGCGAGATCGCGCGCCGGGCCGGGCTTCGCTGGACGCCCCGCACCCGTTATGACCGCGTCACCGTCGAGCGCGCCGCGGTCCACCTGCAGCATGACGAGATTCTGGCCCGGGTGCGCGCGGCGCTGATCGAGGCCGGCATGCCCGGCGAACGCAAGGTGGCGCTGTCCCAGCGCGACATGGCCGTCTCGGTGCCGCCGGGGCGCGAGGACGATGTCCGGGTCGAGGGCGCGCGGTACGACGAGCGCACCGGCCGCTTCGCCGCGGCGCTGGTGGTGCCGAAGGGCGCCGATGCGAGCGACCGGCAGCACCTGACCGGCCGGATTCACGAGATGGTCCAGGTGCCGGTGCTGACCCGCCGCATCAACCGCGGCGACGTCATTTCCCGCGGCGACATCGATATGGTCGAGCTGAAGCAGGACGGCGTGCCGCGCGACGCCGTTCTCGACCCTGCCGGCATCGTCGGCAAGACCCCGCGCCGGCTGATCGGCGCCGGCATGCCGCTGCGCCCCGCCGATTTGCAGGCGCCGGTCATCATCAGCAAGGGATCGCTGGTAACGCTGGTAGTGCGCACAGACCGCATGCTGATCACGGCGCGCGGCAAGGCGCTGGAAGACGCCGCCGACGGCGAGATCGTGCGCGTGCTGAACATCCGCAGCCGCAGCACCGTCCAGGGCGTCGTCGACGGTCCCGGCCACGTGATCGTCAATTCCCCCACCCTCGGCCGATAGACCGGAGAGACATATGACCCGCCTCGCTTCCTTCGCCCGCCTCGCCCTCGGCCTGAGCCTCGGCGCCGCCTCGCTGACCGGGTGCAACATGCTGGAGCGCATGGCCACCGTCGGCTCGCCGCCGCCGATGACCCAGGTGCAGAACCCGGTCCATTCGCCGACCTACCAGCGCGTCTCCATGCCGATGCCGGAGCCGGCGCCGCAGATACGTCAGGCCAATTCGCTGTGGCGCACCGGCGCGCGGGCCTTCTTCAAGGACCAGCGGGCGAACCAGATCGGCGACATACTGACGGTGATGATCGAGATCTCCGACAAGGCGGAGCTGAGCAACACGACCTCGCGCAGCCGGGCGGGCACCGAGGACGCCTCGATCGGCGCCTTGCTGGGCTACGAGACCAGCCTGAGCCGCGTCCTGCCTGAATCCATCAACCCCGGCAACCTGATCGATCTCGACAGCCAGTCGTCCAACACCGGCGCCGGCAGCATCGACCGCGAGGAATCGATCGAGCTGAAGGTCGCCGCGGTCATCACGCAGAAACTGCCCAATGGCAACCTGGTTCTGATCGGGCGGCAGGAGGTGCGGGTGAACTTCGAGGTGCGCCAGCTTCAGATCGCCGGCGTCATCCGGCCGGAAGACATCACGGCGCAGAACACCGTGTCCTATGAGAAGATCGCGGAGGCGCGGATTTCGTATGGCGGCGTCGGCCACATCACAGACGTCCAGCAGCCCCGCTACGGCCAGCAGATCTACGACATCATCTGGCCGTTCTGACGCGGAACCACGATAACGGTGCCGGGCCCCGCGGGCGCGGCGCCGTCCGGCCCGGAAGCCTCAGTCGTCGCGGTAGATCTTCTCCATCCGCTCGTGACGCTCCTGCGCTTCCAGGCTGAGCGTCGCGATGGGGCGGGCCTCGAGGCGGCGCAGCCCGATGGGCTCGCCGGTCTCCTCGCAATAGCCGTAGGTGCCGTCCTCGATCCGCTGCAGCGCCTCGTCGATCTTGGAGATCAGCTTGCGCTCCCGGTCGCGGGTACGAAGCTCCACCGACCGCTCGGTTTCGGCCGAGGCCCGGTCCGCGATATCGGGGGCATGGATGGAATCGCGTTGCAGATGCTGAAGCGTGATCGACGACTCCCTGAGGAGTTCGTCGCGCCATTCAAGAAGACGGCGGCGGAAATACTCCCGCTGCCGTTTGTTCATGAAGGGTTCATCATCGGACGGACGGTATTTAGCGGACAGCTTTACTGGCATCACTGTGAACTGGGGTCGAAGCTGAAAACCGCGCGGACTTTATGTATTTCGGACCGGGATCGCAAGCACGGATATGCCGGGTCTCCAAAATATTTCAGAAAGGTCTCGCCGTTGTCGCGCGCATCAGCCGAGCTGGCCCAGCTTGGCGAGCTCGACCTGAGCGCGAAGCTCTATATCGGCCAGCACGTCACGCAGCCCGGAATCGGTCACGCGCTCCTGCTGGCGGCGGATCATCGACAGAAGCTGGCTCAGCCGTTCCTTCGGGATCGCCCCGAAGAGCAGCCCGTGGCGGATCTCGTCCAGCCGGTCGAGCAAATCCTCGCCCCGCAGCACGGCCTTCTTCCGGCCGGAAAGCGGATCGTCGACCTCCTGCACCGCAAAAAGCGCACTGGTGGCCGAGACTTCCGCCGCCGGCCCGGCGCCGCGGGCAGCGCCGGTCTCGTCGGCCATGGCGCTGGAAAACGCGCCGCCGGCGGCCGCGGATGCCGTCTTGCGGCGCGGTGCCGCGGTCTGAACTGGTCCGGTCCCGGTGATTTTCATTGCACTTCCGAACGGCTCTGCATGAAGGCCACCCTGCGCCGGTACCGTTAAAATCCGATTAAGCAGGGAGTTTTCGACCGCCCGCGGAGCGGCTTCGGCAGAAATTGCCGGGCAGCCGGACCGAAGCTGCCGGACACGGCGTCCGCCCGCCGCGACCGGATCGCACTAACGCACTGAAACCATAAGGTTTTTCATAGAACACGGAGTTGGCACGGATTTCGCTAGGGATAGGCCACAGCCTGAACTGCGAACTGACATCATGATCCGCACCGTTCTCACAGCTTTCCGCCGCTCCCGCCGCCAGCCGGTCGGCCCCTTATGGGCCCGGTCCGTGTTCGGGCTGCGGGACGCCATGCCCCTGCTGCTGTCCGGGCTCGTCGGGGTGATGCTGTCGGCCGCCGTCATGGTGACGCCGGGCGCGGCCCAGGCCAGTTCGCGGGTCAAGGACATCGTCGATTTCGAGGGTGTGCGCGACAACCTTCTTGTCGGGTACGGGCTGGTGGTCGGGCTCAACGGCACCGGCGACACCCTGTCCAATGCCGCCTTCACCAAGCAGAGCCTGATCGGCATGCTGGAACGGCTGGGCGTAAACACCCGCAACGACGTGCTGAAGACAACCAACGTCGCCGCGGTCATGGTTACCGCCACGCTGCAGTCCTTCGCCCGCCAGGGCACCCGCATCGACGTCACGGTGTCGGCGCTGGGCGACGCCAAGAGCC
>WHUE01000117.1 GCA_009377375.1 Alphaproteobacteria bacterium
CGAACCATCCCGCAGCCGCTTGCGAGCAGCACGAGGCTTGCGATTAACAGCCTTCTCCAATTGTGCATCTTTCGCCTTCAGGGTTTCGGTTTTGTCGGCTTCGCGCTGCTGCGTGGCCCCGTAGTCCTGGTCCATCTCCCGCAGGTCGGCCTGGGCCTTGGCGTGCCGCCATCCGAAGAAGGCGGCGACGCCAGAGAGGACTGTGGTGATCCAGCCGGGCATGTTACTGCGGATCGGCTGGCGTCTGAGACGCGGTGAGGTCGGTTTTCAACTGGGCAACCGCCAGCTCGATCGCGAGGTTGACCGCGTTCTCGACCACCTCGATGCCTTCCGTGGTCAGGTTCTCGACAACGGAATCCTTGGCCGACTTGAGCTTGTCGAGGCCCGAACCGCCATTGGTTTCCGCTGCCTTGACGGCTTCCAGGGCAGCGTCCATCAGGAACATGCCGCCGTTCTCGGCAAGCGACTTGATGCCGGCGGAGGCGAAGGTCTGCATGGCGTTCAGGAGCGCCTCTCCGGTAATTTCGATGACCCGCCAAATGGCGGACCAGACGTTATCGAACCAAGACATTATACTATCCTTTCAACTGGTTGAGAACATGCTTCGCCACTTCCTCGGCTGAGGGTGGCTTTGCGGGTTTCTTGGCTGCGGCAACGGCCTTCACACCGCTGCGGCCTGCGATATAGGTGGCGTCCAGGCCCAGGAGGACGGTGATAGCCGTGCTGTCGATCGGATAGCCGACGAGAGGGGCCAGCAGAACGAGGGCATGGGCGCAGAAAAGGGCGAAGAATTCAGACGATTTGAAGCCGTCCATGACTATCCTTCCCTGATGAGCGCGGCTGTACGCTCAGCGCGCGCTGGCGTTTGGCGGCTCCATTTGCTGGCCAGCGCCGCCGTAGCGGCTGCCTGATAGTCTTCCCTGTCCAGGGCCGCGATCATGTTCTTGAACGCCAGAAGGCCGGAGATGCCAAGCTGGAAAGCCATGCTGAGTAGAGCGCGGCGCACGATCTCGGGATACAGCCGGAACTGCGGCAAGCGGGCGGTCAGGTCGCGTGAGACACGGGTGATATCGTTGTCGAGCAGCATCATCGCCTCTTCATGCGATATGCCGCCGCCGCGCCGCTCATCTACCAGCCGCCCTACACCCAAAGTGGCGAACCCAAGATGATCGTCGTAAACGTGCAGGATGCAGCCCTCTTCGCGGATCAGGTCGGCGCGGAGGTCTTCCATCATGGTCATGGCCCCTCGCTCCTGTCCCGCCGCTCCGCCCGGTCGAGCTTCTTGATGATGGCGTCCAATGCCTTGTCCGTGCGCAGCCGGAACTCTGCGTTATTCTGCCGGTCGTGCGTCACCGACTGGTTCAGCAATAGCTGCCCCGTGGTGAGCTTGTTGACGTTGTCGGTGAGCCGTTCGATAGCGACAGCATTATCCTTGCTGCGGTCGTCCGCGGCCTTGACCCGGAAGTCGAGCGTCGCGTAGACGAGGCCGGCGATAAAGGCGATCACCAGCACGCCCCAACACCAGCGGGCGAGCGCAGCTTTATCGGCCCAGGCGCGCAGCTTGTCGCCGTTCCCCTCGGTCATTGCGGCTCCACCCCTGGGTTGCTAGACTGGCGCATGGACAGGCCCGCGGTTACCGATGAAATGGTCCGCATAGCCGTCGACGCCTCGAAGGCCAAGGCGCGGGAGATGCTCGCCGAATGCGGATTCAAAAACCCCGAGCCGGAGCGCGAAGGGCGGAACCGCTTCGTCAACGAGCCGATGCGCGCAGCCTTGGAGGCCGTTCTTACCCATCGATAGACCCGGTGACGTACCAGCCGTAGACCGACCCGCTGCTTTGCCCGTTGATGAGCCGGATGTTGATGACGGTCCCGGCCGGGAAGCAGAAGTTCATGCCGGTGATTTCCTGGCTGCCGTCCTTCGCCGCGGCGCTCGGAAGTCCGTGATCAATGCGCCACTGCGCCGTCACGGGATTGGGATTGCCGGTCCAGACGAACAGAACCGCTATCCCTGCGAAGTCGTAGCCCTCCATCCCGTAGGCGTGGATGCAGACCTGCTTTCCAGCCGGAACGGTGTAGGGCAGCGAGGTCACGGCCCCGATAGCCCCGGCATTGGCGGGCGTGGGATTGTCGACCGATGTCCCGGCAGAGAGATTGGTCTGCCCGGAGATGACCCAGGGCTCGGCATGGGCCGAACAGGCGGCCAGGAGAAGGCAGGCGATGGCGAGAAGGGTTTTCATGGGCCTCACTCGTACAGGATGTTGATGGACCCGGCGTCTATAGCATCCGTGCCGCCGACAGTGGTGATGCGGACCTGAGTGAGCGCGCCGGACAGCGCCTTGCTCCCGCCCACGCTGAACACGTTCGCCGCGTCGGAGCGGCCAAGCGAGCCGGACGCAACCCAGAGATTGGTGGCAGGGTCCAAAAGCTCCAGGACGATCCGCCCGTGGTTCACGAACGCCGCTGTGTGGTTGAAATCGAGCTGGAAGTAAGCGGTGAAGTTCTCCGGGCTGACCGAGCCCGTCGAAACCGACCCGAGATAGCCCGATGTCTCGAAGCCGCCGGAGTCGCCGATGAGCAGAACAAGATCGTCCGTGCCGCTGGTGGACGTGCCGGCAAGCTGAATTGTGATACGCTTGACCCACGCCGGTATGCCGGTGAAGTCGAATTCGGTTTCCACCCCCGTGGCGGTCTGCACGGTATCGGAAGTGAGCTTGTCCGCCCACTCCGGCGCAGTCGCCCCCGCGTTGACGGCGAGCACCTGTCCGGCGGTGCCTACGGCAAGGCGCGTCGGTGCGCCTGACGCCCCGTAATAGAGGGTATCGCCCTCGGTGCCGTCCTCCAGCTTCGCCAGCGTCACGGCGTTGTCGGCGAGAGCCGCCGTGGCAATGCCGCCAGCCGTCAGCACCGGCGTCCTTGCCGGGCTGAGCATCTGGAACTGCGTCCCGTCGTAGTACACCGCCACCGCGTCCCCGGCGGTGATGTCCCCCGCTACAAGGGCGGCGCCGAGCTTCTGGACGGCCGTCGCCCCCACCGCGTTGACGTTGAGCGTCGTGGCCCCTGTATTCGTATCCGCCGCCACGAAACGGAAGGTCTGCCCCGCCGCGTAAGCCGAAATGGCCGGGCTTGCCGAGCCGGTGATGGTGTCGGTTCCCGCGACCGAGCCGAGCTCGAGAAAGTCGCCGTCCTGCACCTGCCCCGCAGCGGAGTACTGGTCGCGCGCCGCCGCGTTGCCAACGGCGGTGTGCTTGAACGTCCCCATCGGCAGATTGGCGGAGGGCGTGTTCTGCCCGTCGAGCGTGACGGTGTTTTCGATGCAGTCGACCAGGCCGTTATCGTGGGTGTCCTGATCGTCGGCACGGATGGCGCGGCCTGCGTCGCGGGTGTTCTGCCAGACCTGGGCCCCGGTGAAGACGCCCGTGCTGCGCACACAGTTGCCGGAGCCATTAAATCCGGCCTGCGCCGGCTGCGCCAGAAACGCCAGGGCGATGAAGGAAAGTATTTTCAGGTAGGCTTTCATGGCTTGGCCCTTTTGACTGATTGGCAGGGTTGTGCGAAGCTGCGTAGGATGCTCGTAACCATAGGGAGAGCGTGATGCGGATAGCCGTGTTGGTTGCGTTGCTTCTGGTGGCCGGGTGCGGCGTCCGCGAGGCGCGGATGCAGGGGTGGCAGAACACGGCGAACGCGGTTTGCAGCGACCTTCAGGGCAAGCCGGGCCACCGCCAGTGTCTCTATCAGGTCTATAACCGGCAGCAGGACCGCCACAGCGCCGCGTTTAACCGCCGCATGGACAACTACGCAGACTTCCTCGAAAAGCAGCACGAGAACCGCCGGCAGCGCTACTGACGTGAGCGACACGACACTCCGCATAATCTTCATCGTCCTGCTGTTCGCGGGCGCCGGCGCTGTCCGGGAAGGCATCCTCAAAGGCATACCCCTCCGGATCGTGCAGACCCTGCTCGTTGGAACATTGGCAACGTGTTTCGGCGGGCTCATTCTCAGCGGCCTTGGGTTGATCCGCTGAGCGCGGCGGACGGTGCGGCGAGCAGTGGAGCGAGCTTGCGTATACCTGCTCCCGCCGCCTCAGCCCCCTGCGGCCGGCTTGCCAGGAGCGCCGCCAGCGCCCGCTGCCCCATCGGCGTATAGCCAAGCGCCGCAGTACTGCCCAAGCCCGCAGCGGCCACGCCAGCGGGCGTGCTGAGATAGGTCAAGCCCCCCAGCAGCCCGGCACCGCTCGCGACCCGTCCCGCAGTTCCGGAGTCCGGCACCTTCGATCCCAGCACGTTCTCCCCCGCCTCCGCGAAGTCCTGCATCATGGCTTTGCCGCGGGCGAAATTGCGCTTGCGGAGGCTCTTGTCGGTGTTCCTGACGGCGGCCCGGAAGGTGGCCGGGGTGATAACCCCCTCCTTGCTGCCGGCGCGCGCCGCCGCGTCCTGGACGCGCAGGAAGCGGGCGTAGGCCGTATCGGCCTTCTGCAGCGCCTTCCGCGCACCGGGATTGGCGCGCTTCGCGAGGTCAAGGAGAAGCCTTTGACCCTCCAGCAGCGCGTCGCCAAGCTGGCGCTGATCGGCATCCGGGCTTTTGCGGAAGTCAGCCGCCAGCTTGCCGAGCGCGCTCTTTGCCTCCTGCAAGGTCTGCCCGGTGACGACGCCGGACGGCGGTATCTTGCGGATCAACTGATCCTGTAAGATGGTCTCGAATTGCTTGGCCCGCGCCTCGACCATATTTGTCGTCAGGCCGCGAAGGTTCTGCATCTCCGTCAGGAATTGCGCATCCACCTTGGCCGTCAGTTTCGGGAGGACGTCGTCGTAAGCCTGGGATACCCGGTCGCCGATAGCATCGATCGTCCCGCGTCCGATCGGCACGCCCTTCTTGATCTTCGTGCCGAAGGGCTCCAGCACCTTGTTATAGAGCGCTCGGTTATAGTCCCCCAGCGCGCGATTGCGACCGGCCCCAATGGCGTCACCGAGAAGAGGCACGCTCATCAGCTTCTCTTCGACCTTGTTGACCGCCCCGCCCATCATTTGCCCCGGCGACGGCGTCACGCCTGCCTCACGAAGCATGGCGACTCCCGGCGAGGATTGAGGGCTGACGACGCGCGAAGCACCCCTCAGCAACGCGGTGGCGCCGACCCCGGTAGCTCCACCTGTGGCGGCCCCCGTCAACGTGCCGGCCAGCTTGTCGCCCTGCGCTGCATGGCCGAAACCCTGGATCGCGCCTATGCCGGTGCCTTCGAGTGCAGCGCGTCCGTACTGCGCCCCCTTCGTCATCGCGGACTTTACACCCTGCGCCACCTTTCCTGCCCCACCGCCGAAGATGCCCAGCGCCGTCGATAGCGTTGCGGCGTCCGGATGCTCCTTCTCGTATTGCGCGATGCGCTCCGATTCTTCTTTCTGCCGTTCGGAGTAGGCGTGCCCGGCGGCGCTGAAATCGCCTCGCAATGCAGGCCCCACTGCCGCTGCGGCCCCCGCGATCTCGTCGCTCAGGCCCGCCGTCAGCTCATTCTGCAGAACGGGATTAACGAGTCCGCCCATCTCGTTCGCACGCTGGGTGGCGAGGCTTACGGGCGCTGGCTCGCCGCCGGGCACAAGCCCTCGGCTACGCACCTCATCGAGCAGGACGCGCCTGTCGTCCGGCAGGATGCCGCGCTTCTCGGCTTCGAGCATTAATTCGAGCTTCGTTGCCATCAGAGGCCAAGCTCCTTCCGCAACTCGTCGTCCGACATGTCACTGGGAGCCTTGATGCCTTCCTTTTCGTCGCCAAGGCCCGCCGCGCGCTCTATGTCCGCCATCGTGAACTCGGCGGCGCCCTTGTAGCCAGTCATCGTGCCGTTTTGCTCGAAGTACTGCATGGCCTGCGTCTTCGCCGTGTAGGCGTCCTCCATTGCCTTGAGGAGCCGGTCAATGCGCTTACCGTTCTCCGCTTCTGATAAGGCCGGGTTATAAGCCCGTTGGATCAGTCGCTCGCCTTCCGCCGCCGTGAACTGCGCCCCCAGGATCAGACGAAGGTTTCGCTGCACAACCTCCTCCACCTGGTCTTGCACGGTCACGGATTCCGGCGCGACGACGGTGCGGACCGAGCGAGGAATGTTCCCTACGAACGCGCCCGTGAGCGAGTCGCTGGTCTTGAGCTTCTCCCGGACGCCACGAAGCTGCGCGATACCCTTTCGCGCATCGGCAAACCCGCCCTCCGTGACGAAGGCGTTGTAGGTTCCCGCGGCCTCTTGGTCGGACTTCTTCTGGCCGGGGCTTAAGGAGCCGCCAATCGAAACCTGGGGCTTTGTTACGGCCTTTATCATGGCATCGGCATATTCCGGCGTGCCCGGCTGCAAGCCGGATGCCTCCAGGTTCTTCATGATCGCCGTCTTTTCGGCACCCTTCAGCTTCGACGTGAGGCCGATCTTGTCGAGCTCGCGATCGAATGCCTTCTCTGCCGCCTTCTCATCGAGCCCGGCCTTATAATCCGTCTTCGCGAGATCGCGCCGGAACGCCGCCGCATCCGACGCCGCCTTCGTCTTCGCCGCGTCCTGCGCCGTGATGTGCTGGCCCATGAAGTTGAGCGCCGGCATGACCTGTCCTGAGCCGATCATCGCCTGCGTCAGCGCCGCCATGGGGCTGTTCGGGTCGACCGTGGGCGGGCTGCCTCCGGTCGTCATCGGGCCTGCGGGCCGGTCTAGCCCCATCGCCTGCGCCTGCTGGTCCATCGGCGCGTTGGCGTCCGGGACCATCGGCATCTCGCCTGCATTGAGCGCGCCCGGCTGTCCCGTGGTGAGCTGCGCCAGCATGTCCTGCGCCGCCTTCACCTGGGTTGCCTGATCCGCCTTGGCCTTCTCGTCCTTCCTGTTCGCCTGCATGGCGTTCGAGATGGACTGCGCCGCGCTGAAGATGCCCTGGCCCACGCTGCGGGGGGCCCGGCCGCCAAGGGCGCGCGCCAGGAACTCGTCCGACACGCCCGCCGACTGCTGCGGGGAGACGATGGGCGTCGCCGCGGCGGTATCTCCCGCAGCGTAGAACCGCTGGTTCCCGCCGCCGAGAAGGGCCGCCAGTTGCGCGAGCTGTTCGTTCGCCATGGCCTAATCACTCACATTGCTGTCGTTGCTCTCCAGCCGGTCCCTCGCCTGCTTGTCCCGGTACGCCTGCTGGCGGCGCGCCAAATCCTTGGCGATCCGCGCCTTGTCCTCGGGGGTGTAGAGCGACCGCTTGGTTTTGAGCTTCTTGGCGTCCTTGTTTTCCAGGTGCAGCGCGCCGAGCATCCCGCCAGCAAAGATGGCGAGAGGCAGCGCCGCCACGCCGAGCCCGGCCGCACCCCCTGCCCCTGCCCCGCCGCCCCCCCCGCCGCCGAACAGCCCGCCGAGGAAGCCGGAGCCCGTGCCGCTGCTGCCAGCCCCGGTCACAGCCGCGTTGGAGACACCGCCCGGCACGGCTGCAACCCCCATGCTGCTGGCAGCCCCGCCCGTGGCGGAGCCGAAGCCGGAGCCGCCCGGCACCGCCGCAAGCATCCCCGGCCCCGCTGCGGCTCCCCCGCCCCCGCCGAACAGGCTGGTAAGCCAATCGGTCGATGTCTGCCCGCCGGTCGCCTTCTGGTACGTGTCGTAGCCGGTGCGGAGATTCGATGGCGAGATGTTGGTTCCCTGCGACTGGCTGTCGGGCGGCTGGCTGAAGGCGTCACCGAAGGACTTGCCGGCGGAGTTGATGCCTTCGCCCAAGCCGCCGCTGCCTTCGAGCTTCACGGGCGAGCCGTCTGGGGTGGTCCCGACCGTGATCGCCGGCTGCGGAAGGGTATCGCCCACGCCGAAGAAACGGGACTTGCCACCCCCGGCCAGGAGCTCCGCCAAGGCGTCGCGCTGGGACTTCGTGCGGTCCCTCTCCCGACCCCCGTAGGGATCGCCGTATGGGCTTGCTGGGGTATAAAGGTCGGCCATGGCGCTACCCCAGCAATCCCGCGCCGATCTGGCCGCCGGCCCCGATCAGGCCGCCGTACAGGTCGTTCTGCCGATTGGCGCCCTGGTTCTGGATTTGCGCGGAAAGGCCGGTCGCGCCGAGATACGGTGCGGCGCCGACAGCGTATTGAGATGGCGCCTGGAATTGCGGCAGGCCGATGGCGGGCGCACCCTGCAACAAGGCCGAAAGCTCGTTGATCGGCTGGCCCCGTTCCGTCAGCCGCTCGCTGATGCCCTGCTGGCGTATCTGCTGTTCCAGCCCGGCCAGGCGGCTTTGCTCCTGCCGGCCCGCGCCCACGCTGGACAAGGCGAGGTTTTCCAACTGCGCCTGCTGCGACTGATCCAATCGCCCAATCGCCTCATCGTAAGCCTCGCCGCTTTCCGGCAAGCCCTGATTGGCGAGGCGGGTATGCTCCATCTCCCTGGCCCGATCCATGCCCGGCCGCAGCAGATTTTCGCCGCGCTGGAACGTCGCCTCTTCAAGCCCGGCCCCGTAGTTCTCCAGGTCGCCCTGCCCGCTGATCTCCTGCAAGCCATCGAAATTCAGCGGCGTGCCGAGCGCGCCTTGCACCTGGGGCACGAGGCTGTTCTCGCCCACCCCCAGCAGGCCCGTGCCGATGCGGTTCTGCGCGTTGAGCTGCGCCTGTCCCTCCGGGGTCAAGGAAACCGTGCGGGTGCGGCCGGGCGAGCCGATGGCGCCGGTATAGGTCTCGTTACCGAAGGGCGTCCGCTGGTTGATCTGGTTGACCAGCGCGGATTCGCGCACGGCTTCCTTGTTCGCCGCGCCCTGCGCCTGTGCGGTCGCTACCGGGTCCGTGCCGGAACCGCCGCCACCGCCGCCCTTACCCTTGCTCATGCTCGCCTCCCAGCCACCGGCATTCCTGTGGCAACATGCTGAAGCAGATCGCGTCCGTCCTGCCGTCCCAGGCCCGCCTGCCCACGCCTTCCATCTTGAAGCCGAGGCGCTCGTTGAAGGCGCGAACGTCCTTCGCCTTCCGGCTGCACACGGTCTGAAGCCTCACGCATTTGAGGTATGTGAACGGATAGCGGAACACGGCCCTGAGAATCGGCCGTGTACACCA
>WHUE01000118.1 GCA_009377375.1 Alphaproteobacteria bacterium
CGGCTGGCCGTCGCGGGTGCTCGACATCGCGGTCAGCCTGCTCGCCGCCTGGGTGGTGATCCGGATCGCCTCGCGGCTGATACGCAACCGCGCCGCGGCCCGCGCCGTCGCCACCGTCGCATGGACGCTCGCCGCGCTGGACATCCTCGGCCTGCTGGACCCGACGGCGGAGCTGCTCGATGGCGTCGCGCTGACGCTGGGGGACACGCGACTGTCCGCGCTGACGGTGGTCAAGGGCGTGATCCTGATCGTGGTGCTGGTCTGGGCCGCCGTGGTCGCGTCCAACCTGATCGAGCGCCGCATCGATGCGTCCGCCGACCTGACGCCCTCGGTGAAGGTTCTGCTGGGCAAGCTGGTGCGCATCGTCCTGCTGGTCATAGCCGTTCTCGCCGGGGTCGGCGGGGTCGGCATCGACCTGACGGTACTGGCCGTGTTCACCGGCGCGCTGGGCTTCGGCATCGGGTTCGGCCTGCAGAAGGTGGTGTCCAACCTGGTCAGCGGGCTGATCCTGCTGATGGACAAGTCGGTCAAGCCGGGCGACGTGATCGCCGTCAGCGGCACCTATGGCTGGGTCGATTCGATGAGCGCACGTTATGTCTCGCTGGTCACCCGCGACGGGATCGAGCATCTGGTGCCGAACGAGGAGCTGATCACGACACGGGTGGAGAACTGGTCCTACAGCAACGAGCTGCTGCGGGTATCGGTCGATTACGGCGTGAGCTACAACGCCGATCCGCGCAAGGCCATCGCCATCGGGCTGGAGGCGGCGGGCGAGACGGAACGCGCGCTGAAGGACCCGAAGCCGGTCTGCATGCTGAGGGCATTCGGCGAGTCGTCCGTCGACCTTCAGCTTCGCTTCTGGATCGGCGATCCCAAGAACGGCATCTCCAACGTCAAGGGGCAGGCCCTGCTGCTCATCTGGGACAAGCTGCACGAGCAGGGCATCGAGATCCCCTTCCCGCAGCGCGACCTGCATATCCGCTCGCCGGAGCCGATCGCCGTTGCGACCGCCGAGGCGGCGCCCGGCAAGAAGGCGGAGTGACGACCGGGCAGCGGGCACCCTCCGAAGCGTTGCAGGATGCGTGCCAGGCCGGTCGAGCGGCCGGACGCGACGCCCACCCTGAAAAGCCGGGCCCGCGCGCGGCGGCCGAATAACCCGTCAGGACAGCTTTTTCAGCAGCGCGAGCGCCCCCTGCTTCACCGGCGATTTATGCGAGGACGCATCGCCGCGCACTGCGGATTCGCGGTATTCGCGCACGAACCAGTCATAGGCTTCGACCATGGTCTCGATGTTGGAGTATCGCGGCCGGTATTCCAGCGCCTCGAAGGCGGGCTCGGAATCGAACCAGAACGGCTTGTGATAGGTCTTGTAGTGCCAGGGGCTGAGCGGCGACAGGCCGAGCTTGTCGAGCGCCGTCAGCAGCGCGATCGACGGCCCGACCGGCAGGCTGCGCACCCGCGCGCCCGTGCCGGCATGGGCGCAGAGCGCGGTCAGGTCGTCGCGCAGCGTGCCGAACCGGTCGGTCCCGACATTATAGGCGCCCGGCCGTTCGAGCAGGCAGCTCTGGATGCTGGCCATGCACAGGTCGTCGGCATGGACGAACTGGAACAGCTGGCCGCCCCTGCCGATGATGAAGGGGTTGGCGCCGTCGCGGATCCATTCGAACAGGATCTGGAAGATGCCGAGACGGCCGAGGCCGATGATCGTGCGCGGACGGATCACCGCCGCCTTCACCCCCCGCGCCATCGCCGCCAGCACGATGTCTTCCGCATCCTTCTTGGACTGGCCGTAAATTTCCACCGGGCGGCGCGGCGTGTCGTTGGTGATCGGCATGATTTCGGGCGAACCGAATACCGCCGAGGATGACATATGGGCGAGGAAGCGGACCTTCGCCGCCTCCGCCGCCGCGAGCACGATCCGCGTGCCGCCCACGTTGACGTCGCGGTAGCGCGTTCCCGCCTTCGCCAGCGGGACCAGCGCGGCGGTATGGTGCACGTAGTCCACGCCCTCCATCGCCGCCGCGACCGCCGCCGCATCGGTGACGTCGCCCTGCACGAACTCCACGCCCTCCGCCAGCTCGTCCGACCGCCACAGATCGAGCACGCGCACCGCCTCGCCGCGTTCCCGCAGCAGGCGCACGATGGTGGAGCCGACGAAACCGGAGCCGCCGGTGACGAGATGCCGCATGACCGGGCCGCCCCCAAAGCTGAACAGGGGCGCATCATACAAGCCGGCCCGGCTCCGCGGTAGGCAATCGCCGCGATCTGCGCGACAATCGCCGCGATGGCGAGCGGAACGACAGGATGAACACCGGCAGGCCACGCGAATGAGCTTCATCGCCAGGCTGTGCGACCGCGCCCTGCCCGGCTGGCCGGCGGTCGATGCGGAGTCGCGCGCTTGCGCGCTGGACGCCGCGGCAGAGTTCGTGGAGCGTGAAATCGCGCTCGCCCCGGCCCATATCCGCGCCGGCATCCGCGGCCTCGGCCTGCTTTTCCGCGCCGTCATGGCCGTCAGCGGCGGCGATCCCGACCGCGTGGCGGGCCTCGCCCCGCCGCTGGCGCGCTACTGGCAGCTCGTCCGGCAGCTCGCCATCCTGGCGTATCTCGATCATCCGGCGGTGCTGGACGCCATCGGCATGACTCACGGCGCGGCGCGGCAGGACGCGTTCCGCGCCGCGCGCCGCCGTGCCGTCGAGGCGGACGGATGACGGCGGATGCGGGGTTCCGCCACGCCGGGCCGGCGGAGATCGACTGCGAGATCGCGGTGATCGGCTCCGGCGCCGGCGGCGCGGTCGCGGCCGAACGGCTGGTGCGGGCCGGGCGCGATGTCGTGCTGCTGGAGGAAGGCCCCTACGTGCCCGCCGCAGCCGCGCCCGCGTCCATCACGGAGTCGATGAGGCTGATGTGGCGTTCGGGGGGGCTCAGCGCCGCGCTGGGCGACCCGCCGGTGGCCTTCGCCGAGGGACGCTGCGTCGGCGGCGGGACTGAGATCAACAGCGCCATCATGCAGCGCGCGCCGGAGGCGCTGCTCGATGCCTGGCGCGACCGGTATGCCATCGAAGGCTTCGGCGCGGCCGCGCTGGGCCCGTTCTACGGCGAGGTGCTGGGCGCCGTGGGGGCGAGCGCGACCCCCGGCCCGCCCGGTCCGCCGACCGACAGGCTGCGCGAGGGCGCGGAGGCGCTGGGTTGGAAAGGCATGGCGCTGGAGCGCGCGCAGCGCCACTGCGCCGGCACCAATTCCTGCGCGCTGGGCTGTCCCACCGGGGCCAAGCAGTCGATGACCGCGAGCTATCTTCCGCGCGCGCTGGCCGCGGGGCTGCGGCTGATCGCCGAATGCCGGGTGCGCCGGCTGGTCCGGCGGGGCGACACGGTCACCGGCATCGAGGCGGTGGCGCGCGACGCGGCGGGGTGTGAGGCGACGCTGCAGGTCCGCTGCAAGGCGGTCTTCGTCGCCACCGGCGCGGTGCATACGCCGGCGCTGCTGCGCCGCGCCGGGTTCCGCCGCAATGTCGGACGCACGCTGCGGCTGCACCCGACGCTGAAGATGGTCGCCCGCTTTCCCGACGAGCTGCGCGCGCACGAGCACCGGCTGCCGCTCTATGCCGTCACGGAGTTCATGCCGGATATCCGCCTCGGCGGATCGTTCTTCCTGCCCGGCCTGTTCGGCATGGCGCTCGCCGAGGATTTCGCCCGGCGCGGCCATCTGCTGCCGGAGATGGCGCGCTGCGGCATGTACTACGCGATGGCGCGGGGCCGGGGCGCCGGCACGGTCACGCCCCTGCCCGGCGCGCGGGAACCGCTGGTCCGCTACCGCGCCGCGCGGGAGGACTGGCCGGCGCTGGCGGAGGGCGCGATCCGGCTGGCGGACGCCATGTTCGCCGCGGGGGCGGAGGAGGTCTTCCCGTCCATCGCCAGCCATCCCGGATGGCGCTCGACCGCGGAGATCCGCGAGACGGCGGGAAAGACGCTGATCCGCGGCCGTGCCAGCCTGCTGACCATCCACCTGGCAGGAAGCTGTCCGCCCGGTGGGAACGCGGCGCTATGCGCCACCGATTCCTTCGGCCGGCTGCACGGGGCCCGCAACGTCGTCCTGGCCGATGCCAGCCAGATTCCGGAAGCCCCGGGCGTGAACCCGCAGGCGAGCGTCATGGCGATCGCGCTGCGCAATACCGAGGCCTTCCTCGCCAGCGGAGACGCCGCATGACCGGACCGATGGACCGCTACCCGCTGATCGCGATCACCGGAGGAACCGGCTGGCTGGGACAGAGGCTGGTCGCGGCGCTGACCGGCGAGCTGGCCGCGCTGGCGCCGCAGGCCGCGGGGGCGGGGCGCATCCGCTGCCTGGTCGAGCCGGGCGCCCGCGGGGGCTGGCTGAAGAAGGCGGGTGTGGAATGCGTGACCGGCGACATCCGCGATTCGCAGGCGGTGGCGGCGCTTCTCGACGGCGCGCGCGACGCGCTGGTCTATCACCTGGCGGGAGTCATCCACCCGCCCGGGCGCACAAAGCTGCTTCACGAGGTCAATGTCGGCGGTGCGCAGCTTGTGCTGGAGGCGGCGCGCAAAGCCGACGCGGGGCGGCTGGTGATGATGTCGTCCAACTCGCCCTTCGGCGCCAACCGAAGGCCCGAGGACGTGTTCGACGAGGACAGCCCATTCAACCCCTATATGGGCTACGGCAGGTCGAAGATGGAGATGGAGCGGCTCTGCGCCCTCGCCATGGGACGCGCCGGCATGCCGGAGATCGTCATCGCCCGCGCGCCGTGGTTCTACGGTCCCGGCCAGCCGCCGCGCCAGACCCAGTTCTTCACCATGATCCGCCGGGGCAGGTTCCCGCTGATGGGGCGTGGGGAGAACCGGCGGTCGATGGGCTATGTCGACAACCTGGCGCTCGGGCTGCTGCTCTGCGGCACGCAGGACCGCGCGGCGAACAAGGTCTACTGGCTGGCCGACGCGCGCCCCTACCCGATGGCGGAGGTGGTGCGGACGGTGGCCGACGTGCTGCGCGAGGATTTCGGCATGGACGCCGCCGAGAAGCCGCTGCGCGTGCCCGGGCTCATTGCGGATGGCGCCCGGCTGGCGGACGCGGCGCTGCAGGTCTGCGGGATCTACCATCAGAAGATTCACGTGCTGTCGGAGATGAACCTGACCATCGCCTGCTCCATCGCCCGCGCGCGCGAAGAGCTGGGCTTCGACCCGCCGGTGAGCCTGCGCGAAGGCATGCGGAACTCCATCGCCTGGTGCCTGGAGCAGGGATACAGAATCTGACGCCCGGCCCTGTGCAGCGCGCGGGGCGGGGCCTATAACTCGGCCGTCAGTATCCGATGGTTGGGAGCCGCGCCCCTCATGCAACGTGACCGCAAGGCCGTTCTGGTGCTGTCGGTCTGTCAGCTTCTGTTCGGCACCAGCCGCTCCCTGCTGATCGCCACCGCCCCGCTGATCGCCTACACCATCGCCGAGCACAAGGAACTGGCGACACTGCCGCACGCCATGGTGATCGTCGGCACCGCGCTGCTGACGCTGCCGGCCTCGCTGGCCATGCACCGGCTGGGGCGTCGCGACGGGTTCCTGATCGGCACGCTGCTGGGCGCGATCGGCGGCGCGGTCTGCATCTGGGCCATCCTGGAGGCCAGCTTCTGGCTGTTCACGCTGGGCACGCTGCTCTACGGCTCCTTCGCCGGGTTCGCGCAGCATTACCGGTTCGCCGCGGCGGACGCGGCGGCGGATGCGTTCAAGCCCAAGGCGATCTCGCTGGTGCTGGCTTCGGGCGTGGTCGCCGCCTTCGCGGGGCCGGAGACGGCGAAGCTGGGCAAGGACCTGCTGTCGGGCACGCCGTTCGTCGGGTCATACGCCTGCATGATCGTCCTCATGCTGGCCTCCGCCGTGACGCTGATGTTCCTCGACATCCCGAAGCCGTCGCGGAAAGAGCTGGAGGGACCGCGCCGGCCGATGGCGGAGATCATGCGCCAGCCGGTGTTCATCGCCGCGGCGCTGGCGGCCACGCTGGGCCAGGCGGTGATGAATTTCCTGATGACCGCCGCCCCCATCGCCATGACGCAGGCCAGCCACCAGTTCGCGGACACCGCGCTGGTGATCGAATGGCATGTCTTCGGCATGTTCGCGCCGGGGTTCTTCACCGGCTCGCTGATCCGCCGGTTCGGCGAGATCAGGGTGATCGCGGCCGGGCTGTTCCTGGAGCTGGTCTGTATCGGCGTGGCGCTGTCGGGCACGGCGGTGTTCGAGTTCTGGCTGTCGATGCTGCTGCTCGGCGTGGGATGGAATTTCGTCTTCACCGGCGGCACCTCGCTGATGACCAGCGCCTATCGCAACGTCGCCGAGCGCGGCAAGACGCAGGGTGCGATGAACTTCATCATCTACGGCTTCGTCGCCTGCGTGTCGCTGTCGTCGGGCGCCTTCGTCCACTATCTGGGCTGGCAGTGGGTCAACATCCTCGCCCTGCCGCTGCTGGCCATAGCCGTCGCCGCCACGCTGTGGTACGCCACCGTCGCCCGCGGCCTGCAACCGGCGAGCGGCGAGTAGCGGGCGGCGCCGCGAGGGCGAGTTGATCCCGGCCCTGCCGTTTCCTATTTCTACTCCGATGCTGGGTCCGCATCGTGCGCGGGCCGGGAGAACGGACATGGAACCCCTGACCGGCCGCTGGCTTCAACGTTGCAAGGCGGCCGCCATTCTCGCGCTGGGCGCGGCGCTGCTCCTCTCCGCCTGCGCCGGGCTCAGGACCGACTACCAGATCGCCCGCGAACGCGCCGCGTCCTACGTCGCCGGGCATCCCGATCTCGACCCGGAGGTCGCCGGCGCGATCAAGGCCAACCAGGTCCGCAAGGGCATGACGAAGGAGCAGGTCGTCGCCGCCTGGGGCCGGCCCGCCGCGATCAAGAGGTTCCGCAACGGCGCCTTGGAGCAGTGGTTATTCGGCTGCGACTATCCCCATATCTGCAACTCTCCGGGCAGCTTTCGCGAGGCGCATGCGATGATGATCGACGAGTACTACAATTCGCAGGCCTTCTTCGAGAACGGCGTCGTGACCGACTTCAAGAGCTGACGCCCGGCGCTCTTCGGCAAGACCGCGATCAGCCGCGCGCGCCGGACCAGGCGGCCTTCACCGTGGCCGCGTCAGTCACGTCGGCGAACAGCCCGCCCAGGCATTTGAGCGACGCCTCGTGCGCGTCCGCCAGATGCGATCCCACGCAATCCGCCGGCACCACCGCGTAGTAGCCATGGAACAGCGCGGACCGCACCGTGGCGTCGACGCAGATATTGGTGGCGACGCCGGTGGCGACCACGCTGCGCACGCCGCGCGTCTTCAGCAGCGCATCCAGCCCGGTGCCGAAGAACGCGTCGTAGCGGTGCTTGGTCACCACCGTCTCGCCCGCCGCCGGCGCGACGCGGAAGAAATCCGCGCCCCAGCTTCCGGAGGCGCAGCAGACGTCGTCGATGCCGGCCGCGCGCTGGCGGGCGAGGTGGGGCTCGGCCACCTTGTCGGGGTCGTAGCAGGCGGCGATCCAGATCACCGGCACGCCGTGCGATCGCGCCGCCGCCGCCAACGCCGCGATGTTGTCGGCGACGGCGATGTTGGGCGTCATGTCGGGTTTGAAGATGCGGTGGATGTAGCCGCCCTCGGCGCAGAAATCGTTCTGCATGTCGATCACCAGCAGCGCGGTGTGGCGAGGATCGGCGCGCGAGTCCAACGTGGTCAGAAGCCGGTCCGCAGTGTCCATCGTCCTATGCCGCCCGTGCCGCCGCGCCGCCCATGTCCCAGACCACGCCGCCCATGCCGCAGCGCAGCGACTGCGCCGGCTCGTAGCAGACAATGCGCGCGGGCCTGCCGCCGGCGGCGCCCAGCGCGACGATCCAGGCCAGCAGCTCCGTCGTGCCGCCGTCGCCGGCGGCGATCATGCGTTCGACGGTCGCCTCGCGCAGCGTCTTTTCGGCGTCGCCTTCCTCCATCAGCGCGAGAAAGGCGCGGTCGAACGCCTCGTCCACCTGGAAGTAGCGCGGCCCGCCCGGATCGTGCGACAGCCCGCCGGTGGCCATGACGACGACGCGCCCGGCCTCGTCCGCGCCGCGCAGCACATCGGCCAGCACCTCGCCGGCGCGGTAGCAGCGCGCCGGCGTCGGCAGCGGCGGCACCACGCAATTCATGTGGATCGGCACCAGCGGCACGTCGTAATCCGGGGTGAGGAAATGCAGCGGCACCGACCAGTTGTCGTCGAACAGCAGGTCGTCGCGGAAGGCGAGCCGCAGCCCGCGCGGGGCGGCGTCGCGCACGAGGCGCCGCGCCAGCGCGGCGTGTCCGGCCACGATGTAGTCGGCCACGTTCAGCCAGTCGCGGAACCAGGGCGCCGGGCCGCGCCACAGACCGGCGGTGCCGACGCAGAAATCCGGCGTGTTGTCGAGCGGCAGGTTGAGAACGTGGTCGTTGGCGATGCCGACGATGACGTCGGGCTTCAGGGCGCGCAGCCAGCGTCCCATCTCCGCGTAGCCGGCGAGGAGATTGTCGCGCTCCGCATCGCTGGCCCGGTCGAGCCAGCCGGTGAGGCCGGGCGCATGGGACAGGGCGATGACGCCCGCGATCTCCGCCATGGCTAATTCCCTCCCTTGCCGTCCGCGTAGCCTTCGACCATCTGGCTGGCGTAGACGCGGGCGGCCTCGCTGTCGTTGTGATTGTAGGCGCCGCTGTGGAACAGCCGCACCACCTGGGGCAGGAAGTAGGGATGCACGCCGAGCCCGGCCAGCGCGCGGATATCGGCGTCGCGCAGCGCGCGCCGCTCGGCGGCCGACAGCCCGTACTCCTCCATCACGCCGTCGATGTCGCCGAGGAAGCGCTGGAGCAGCGCCATGTCGCGGCGCAGCGTGAAAATCAGCCGGTTCGCCGGCAGCGTCAGGTCGACATCCATGATGCCCATGCGGACCTCCATCGAGCACGCAGGGTCAGT
>WHUE01000119.1 GCA_009377375.1 Alphaproteobacteria bacterium
GGAAAGTCGCGGCCGGGATGACACTGGAAATATTCTAATTGAGTCCAGACCCTAGCAGAATCCGCGATGGGTCGACACAGGGACGTCAACCGCGCCGCGCCGCCTCGATCGCGGCGACGTCGATCTTCTTCATGCCCATCATCGCGTCAAACGCGCGCTTTGCTTCATCGCCGCCGGCCGCCATCGCCTCGGTCAGCACGCGCGGCGTGATTTGCCAGCAGATGCCCCACCTGTCCTTGCACCAGCCGCACGCGCTCTCCTGGCCGCCATTGCCGACGATGGCGTTCCAGTAGCGGTCGGTCTCGTGTTGATCGTCGGTGGCGATCTGGAACGAGAAGGCTTCGCTATGTCTGAAGGCGGGACCGCCGTTGAGGCCGATACAAGGGACGCCGGCAACTGTGAATTCGACCGTCAGCACGTCGCCCTCCTTGCCGGATGGGTAGTCACCGGGTGCATGGTGGACGGCACCCACCGCGCTGTCGGGAAAGGTCTCGGCGTAGAAGCGGGCAGCAGCCTCGGCGTCCTTGTCGTACCAGAGGAAAACCGTGTTCTTTGCCATTGCGTGTCCTTTCGCACCGAAGCCGGATTCCGGCCTTGTTTCCCCTCCGCTCTCTTTTGAGATAGGTAGCCCAACCGCTTTCTCCACGCCAGAAGGGTCCGTTGCGCCAAGCGCAGCTAACTTGCCGCAGCGTCGCCGTCCGCTTCGGTCAAAAGGCGAAGAACTCGTATTGAGCAAATGTTTTCCGGTTTGCCCCCGAAAGCGAAATTCCAATCAGCGAATTAATGAGTACACGCCCGAGAGTCTGATCCCCCGCCGCGTCCGTTCGTCGTCCCGGCCATTGCCTGCGCCATGATCGCGCCGTAATTGTCGCAAGAATGCGCGCGCCCGCCGCGCCGCTTCGCGCGGCGGTTTGATGCGGCCTGGCCGCGTGCTAGCTTGGCACGGAATGAGGACGACAATGACATGGCTGCGCCGCATTGCCCTTGTGATCGCCCTGCTGATCATCGGGCCGCTGGCCTTCGCGGCGGGTGAGACGATGACCGGCCGCGGCGACTGGCGCACCGCCGAGCGCGGCAGCGCCGGGATTGCGCCCCTGCCCGACGCCCATTCGGACGCGGTGGTGCAGGTCTATGGCGCGCGCACCGTGCGGTGGCGCGGCATCTTCGCCGTCCATTGCTGGATCGCGGTCAAGCCGAAGGGCGCCACGGAGTACACCACCTACGAGAAGATCGGCTGGCGCGCGCGCTACGGCGGCAGCGCGATGGCGGTCCACAACAACGGGCCGGACAATCGCTGGTTCGGCGCGCTGCCGGAGCTCTACGCCGACCTGCGGGGCGAAGCGGCCGAGCGCGCGATCCCCAAGATCGAGGCGGCGGTCGCGGACTATCCCTACGGCGAGGGCTACCACACCTGGCCCGGCCCGAACTCCAACAGCTTCGTCGCCTATGTCGCGCGCCGCGTGCCGGAGCTCGCGGTGGACCTGCCGCCCACCGCGATCGGCAAGGACTACCTGATCGACAGCATGTTCTTCGGCGGCGCGCCCAGCGGCACGGGGTTCCAGTTCTCGCTGTTCGGGCTGTTCGGCTTCACCCTGGCACTCGAGGAAGGGCTGGAGATCAACCTGCTGACCCTCAATTTCGGCGTCGACCCCAAGAGCCTGGCGCTGCGCCTGCCCGGGCTCGGCAAGGTCGGGTTCTGATCGGGGCGGGGCGGCCGACGGACATCATGGGCATCTGGGGAAAACTGGTCGGCGGGGCCGCGGGCTTCGCGGTGGGCGGGCCGCTCGGGGCGCTGGTGGGCGCCGCGGCGGGCCACGCGTTCGACGTCATGCGCGCCGAGCGGGACGGCGACGACGGCGAGATGAACATCCGCAAGCAGACCGCCTTCGCCATCGCCGTCATCGTGCTCGGCGCCAAGATGGCCAAGGCTGACGGGCAGGTGACGCGGGAGGAGATCGAGGCCTTCAAGGAGGTGTTCCGCATCCCGCCGGACGAGATGTCGAATGTCGGGCGACTGTTCAACCAGGCGCGCAAGGACAGCCACGGCTTCGAACCCTATGCCGGGCAGGTCGCCCGCCTGTTCGCGGACAGTCCCGCGGTGCTGGAGGAGCTGCTCGACGGGCTGTTCCACATCGCCAAGGCCGACGGCGTCGCGCACCCGAAGGAGCTGGAATACCTGAAGGCGGTCTCCGACATCTTCGGCTTCGACGAGACCACCTTCGACCGCGTGCGCGCCGCGAGCCTCGGCGGCAGCGTCTCCGACCCCTATGCGATCCTCGGCGTGCCCAGGGAGGCCAGCAACGACGCCGTGCGCCGCGCGTGGCGGCGGCTGATGCGCGACAATCATCCCGACTCGCTGATCGCCCAGGGCATGCCGCAGGATTTCGTCGACATGGCGACCGAGAAGGTCGCCACCATCAACGTCGCCTACGACCGGATCTGCGAGCAGCGCGGGATCAAGTAGCGGCGGCCATCCGCCGCAGATCGAGAATCCCTGGAAGAAGGCGGAACGTGCCGTGTCATGAAACCGGTCCACATCCTGCTGGCGCTGTGCGTGGTCGCGATCTGGGGCACCAACTTCGTCGCGCTGCGCTACGCGGTGGCGGATTTCCCGCCCTGGCTGCTGCTGACGCTCCGGCACGGCTGCGCGGCGCTGGCGATGGCGGGGTTCGCGCGCTGGCTGCCCGGGCAGATGCGGCAGGTCTTCCTGATCTCGCTCAGCCTGGGGATCGTGCATTTCGGCTTCATGACCGTCGCGCTGCAGCATCTGGAGGCCGGCACCGGGGCGATCCTGATTCAGACCGCCGTGCCGTTCGCCGCGCTGCTGGCGTGGCTGGTGTTCCGCGACGCGTTCGGCTGGCGGCGCACCGCGGGCATGGCGGCGGCCTTTGTCGGCGTCGGTCTCATCGCCGGCGCGCCCAGCGTCGCGGGGCGCATCGACATGGTCGCGGTCATGCTGGTCTCCGCCGCCGCGTTCGCGCTCGCCAACGTGCAGATCAAGCGGCTGGGCGGGCTGAACATCCTGGCGCTGAACGCCTGGATCGCCATCTTCAGCGCCCCGCAAGCCGCCCTCCTGTCGCTCGCCTTCGAGCACGGCCAGGCTGCGGCGCTGGCGTCCGCGCGATGGACCGGCTTCGCAGCGATCGTCTACATGGCGCTGGCGGTCAGCTTCCTGAGCCACAGCCTGTGGTACCGCGTGGTGGAACGCTACGACACCAACCAGGTGATGCCGTTCACCCTGCTGGTGCCGGTGGTCGCCGTGGCGGTGGGCATCGCCGTCCTAGGCGAGACGATGACGAGCGCGATCACCGCCGGTGGCGTCTTGACCATCGCGGGCGTCGCCGTCATCGTGACCCGCAGGCCCGACACGGCGGCGGTCCAGCCCGCCCTCCGCGCGCGGCGATGAACGGCACCCGCAAATGACCGAATCCGGAAACGATATCGAAATCGTCAACCGTCCCTCGCCCAATTGCGGGCCGCGGCCGGACGGTGCGGCGATCGACACGCTGGTGCTGCACTATACCGGCATGGTGGGCGCGGACGCCGCGCTCGACCGGCTGTGCGACGAGGCGGCGAAGGTCAGCGCGCATTACGTGATCGGCGAGGACGGCACGGTGTGGCAGCTGGTGGCGGAATCCATGCGCGCATGGCACGCCGGCGTGTCGTCCTGGCGCGGCGAAAGCAACGTAAACGACCGCTCCATCGGCATCGAGCTGGTCAACCCCGGCCACGAATGGGGCTACCGCAAATTTCCCGACTCGCAGATGCGGGCGCTGATCGCGCTGGCCCGCGGCATCCTCTCCCGGCACCCGGTCGCGCCGGCGCGTATCGTCGGACATTCCGACATCGCGCCGATGCGCAAGCAGGACCCGGGCGAGCTGTTCGACTGGCAGCGCCTGGCCGCCGCCGGCATCGGCGTCTGGCCCAACATCGCCATGCTGCGCCCGCCCGCGGTCGGAGACGGCGAAACGGGCGAGGCGCTGCGGCTGCTGGCGCGCATCGGCTACGCAACGGGGGAAGGCGACGAGGACGGGGCCGGCAGCGACGGCGCGCTGATCGCCGCCTTCCGCGCCTTCCAGCGACGCTTCCGCCCCGGCCGGGTGGACGGCATCCTCGACGGCGAGACGATGGTGCTGCTGCGCGCCGTGGCCGAGACCGTGGATCCGGCAGGGCCGCAACGCGCTTGACCCTGCGCCCCCGCGCCGCCACATTGACGGAGGGTCAGACGGCCGGATGGTCGCCTTTCGCGCCGGGGAAACCCTGCGGGGGGAGGAAAGTCCGGGCTCCACGGAGACACGGTGCCGGGTAACGCCCGGCGGGGGCGACCCCAGGGAAAGTGCCACAGAGAGCAGACCGCCGCGCCGAACCCCCTGGCATTGCCCGGGGGCGAAGGCAGGCAAGGGTGAAAGGGTGCGGTAAGAGCGCACCGCGTTCCCGGCGACGGGAACGGCATGGCAAACCCCACCGGGAGCAAGACCGAATAGGGGCGGCATCGCGGGTTTCGGCCCGCAGGCGCGTTTCCGCGTCGCTGCCCGGGTAGGTCGCGCGAGGCGTCCGGCAACGGGCGTCCCAGATGAATGGCCATCCCTCCCGGCGCCCCGGCGACGGGAGGACAGAACCCGGCTTACAGGCCGTCTGACCCCATTCCCGCAATAATCGACCAGGGCGGCCGCCGCCCCCAAGGCGCTGAAACTCCTGCCTTTTCGTTCTCGCCGACCCTCCGGCCGGCGACAGGAGCGCGAATTCACAAACAAGAACATAAACAGAACATAGTCCCGCCACAATTCAGCGCCAGGAATCGAGGGCGGGATTTTATCGAGAGGCGCCCCGGCGACATCGGCGCCCCGGATACAGGATGAATTGAGCCATGTAGCCCCATGACTTAACTTGGGTTTTACTATGAATCCCATTGACAGACCATGAAATCCCATGATACCCCATTCTGTCCCATGGCTCGGTGAGCATGGGAAGGCGCGCCCATTGGGGGTCAAGGGGAGCGCCATGAACCGCTTGAGGGGGTTTTCGGGTGACGTCGTTCCTGTCCACCTTCGTGAACAAGGTCGACCGGAAGGGCCGCGTGTCGGTCCCGGCGCCTTTTCGCGCGGCGCTGCAGGGCGAAGCCTTCCAGGGCATCGTCGCCTATACGTCCCTGAGCGATCCCGCCATCGACGCGTTCGGCCGCAGCGTGCTCGAGGAGATGAGCCGCCGCCGGCTAGACCAGACGATGGAGGGCGGCGATTTCGAGGCGGCGCTGCTGGGCGGCGGCGGCGACGATCTCGTGGACACCATCATGGCCATGGCGCATGAGCTGCCCTTCGACGGCGAAGGACGCATCGTGCTGCCGGCCGCGCTGGCCGAGGGAGCCGGGATCACCGAACGCGCCGCCTTCGTGGGTCGCGGCCCGCGATTCCAGATCTGGTCGCCCGAGGCGTTCGAGGCGCATCAGGCCTCGGCCGTCGAGCGGCTGCGCGCACGGCTCTCCCGTCGCGGCCAGGGAGACGGCGCATGACCCCCCCTGCCCGCGCCGCCCATGTCTCCGTCATGCTGGACGAGGTCGTCGAGGCGCTGAACCCCCGCGCCGGCGCGATCTATGTCGACGGCACGTTCGGCGCCGGCGGCTACGCCCGCGCCCTGCTGGACGCCGCCGAATGCCGGGTGCTGGGGATCGACCGCGACCCCGCCGCCTGCGCGCGCGGCACGGAAATGGCCGCCGGATATGACGGGCGGCTGACCGTGCTGTGCGGCCGGTTCGGCGAGATGGATACGCTGCTCGGCGCGCGCGGGCTCAAGGCGGTGGACGGAGTCGCCCTCGATGTCGGCGTGTCCTCGATGCAGCTCGACCAGGCGGAGCGGGGTTTTTCGTTCCGCGCCGACGGGCCGCTCGACATGCGCATGGGCGCCGACGGGCCGACCGCGGCCGACATCGTGAATTCGGAAAGCGAAGAGGCTCTCGCCGACATCATATACGAGTACGGCGAGGAGCGGCGCGCGCGCCGCATCGCCCGCGCCATCTGCCGGGCGCGCGAGGCGGAGCCCATCGCCCGCACGCTGCAGCTCGCCGGAATCGTGCGCGGCTGCTTCCCGCCGCCGCGCCGGCAGGATGCGGCGCCGATCGACCCCGCCACCCGCACCTTCCAGGCCCTGCGCATCCGCGTGAACGACGAGCTGGGCGAGCTCGACCGCGGGCTGGAATCCGCCGAGGCGCTGCTCGTCCCCGGCGGGCGGCTCGCCGTGGTCAGCTTCCATTCGCTGGAGGACCGGCGGGTCAAGGACTTCATCGGCCTGCGCAGCGGCAATGCGCCGCGGCCGTCGCGCCACGCCCCGGACAGGGGCGATCCGGCCCACGCGCCAACCTTCATCCAGCTGCACCGGCGGGTCCGCCGTCCGGACGAGGACGAGATCGGGGCCAATCCGCGCGCCCGCTCCGCCCGGCTCCGCGCCGCGGAGCGCACCGACGCGCCCGCATGGCCGCGCGCCGCCGCGGGAGCGACGTCGTGATCCGGCGCGCCACAGTGATGGTGACGGTGGTCTGGATGCTGCTGGCCATGGCCGCGGGCGGCGCCATGTTCATGCTGAAATACCGCGTCCAGGCGCTCGAGGAGCGGCTCGCCGCCGTGAACCACGACATCGTCCGGAACATGGAGGCGGTCCACGTGCTCAAGGCCGAATGGAGCTTCCTCAACCAGCCGGCCCGGCTGGAGGAACTCGGCCGGCGCTACCTCAAGCTCGACGCCCCCGCCGCCGGGCGCATCGTCACGATTTCCGAAATTCCCTTCCGCACCGCGCCCGCCGCCGCGCCTCAGAAGGACGCGCCGGCCCCGCGCGGGATGGACACGTCCCCCCAGGCGGCCGATCAGGTCACCCCCCGACTTGCCACGTATCGTACGGCACAATGATCGGCCGCCACCCCCTTCATACCGCCCGCAAGCGGCAGCAGCGCGAAACCAGCCCGGCGCTGGAAATCGGCCGCAACCGGCTGCTGTTCACCGGCGCCATGCTGGCCGCCGCCTTCGCCGTGGTCGCGCTGCGGCTGGTCGACGTCACCGTGCTGAAGGGCGGCGACGAGCCCGCCATCGCGCGGTCGGCCGCGCCGACCGAACTCAGGACCGGGCGCGCCGACATCGTCGACCGCAACGGCGTGCTGCTGGCCACCAGCCTGAAGACCGCCTCGCTCTACGCCGATCCGGCGATCGTGCTCGATCCCAAGGAGGCCGCGGCAAAGCTCAGCCGCGTGCTGCCGCAGCTCGGCGAGGCGGCCATCGCCGCGAAGCTGAAGAGCGACCGCCGCTTCGTCTGGCTGCAGCGGCATCTGACGCCGCGCCAGCAATACGCGGTGAACCGGCTGGGCGTGCCCGGGCTCAACTTCCAGACCGAGGAACGCCGCGTCTATCCCGGTGGGCCACTGGCCGCGCACGTGCTGGGCCATACCGATATCGACAACCGCGGCCTCGCCGGAGTCGAACGCCAGTTCGACGAGGAGCTGCGCGCCCGCGAGAAGCCGCTGCGGCTCACCGTCGATCTCCGCGTGCAGCACATCCTGCACGAGCAGCTCGAACGGGCGATGCGCGCCTTCCACGCCATCGGCGCGGCGGGGGTTGTGATGGACGTCACCAATGGCGAGATCGTCGGCATGGTCTCGCTGCCCGATTTCGACCCCAACCTGCCCACCGCCATCGACGCCGACAGCCGGTTCAACCGCGCCACGCTCGGCGTGTACGAGATGGGCTCCACCTTCAAGATATTCACCACGGCGATGGCGCTGGACGCCGGCGTGGTCAGCATGTCCGGCGGCTACGACGCCACCGACCCGATCCGCGTCGCCCGTTTCGTGATCCGCGACTACCACGCCAAGCGCCGCTGGCTGTCGGTGCCCGAAATCTTCATGTACTCGTCCAATATCGGCACCGCGAAGATGGCGCTGGATGTCGGCCCCGCCGAGCAGCGGGCCTTCCTGTCCCGGATCGGCATGCTGCGGGGGTCTCCCATCGAGATCGCCGAGGTCGGCCAGCCGCTGGTGCCCAACCGGTGGCGCGAGATCAACGCCATGACCATCTCTTTCGGCCACGGCCTCGCCATCAGCCCGATGCAGCTCGTCGCCGGCGTCGGCGCGATGGTCAATGGCGGGGTGCTGTATCCGCCGACGCTGATCCGGAACGAGTCCGGCAGCGCCCGGGCCGGCAAGCGGGTCATATCGGCACGCACCTCGGACCAGATCCGGCGGCTGATGCGGCTGGTCGTCGAGCACGGCACCGGCAACAAGGCCGACGCCCAGGGTTACCTGGTCGGCGGCAAGACCGGCACCGCGGAAAAGGTCATGGGCCGGCGCTACAAGGCCAAGGCGCTGATGTCGTCCTTCATCGCGGCGTTCCCGATGAACGCGCCGCGCTACGTCGTCTTCGCCATGCTGGACGAGCCCAGCGGCAACAAGGAAACGTTCGGATACGCCACCGGCGGCTGGGTTGCCGCTCCGGTGGTGCGGGAAACGATAGCCCGCATCGCACCGTTACTGGGGGTGAGGCCAGTCGACGAACAAGCGCCGGAGATACGGCGTCACGTCGCGGTGGATGTGGTGACAGAAAAATCGGGGAAGCGTCGTCTTGCGTCTTTCTGAGCTGACCGAGGACACGATGCACAACGAAACACTCAGGCTCGACCCCGAGATCACCGGCCTGACCGCCGATTCCCGGAACGTCGCCCCCGGATACCTGTTCGCCGCCCTGCCCGGCGCCAGGGCGGACGGGCGAAGCTTCATCGCCAGCGCGCTGTCGCGCGGGGCCGCCGCCATACTGGCGCCGCCCGGCACGGCGCTGCCGGACGGGGCCAACGACAACACCGTCCCGCTCATTGTCGACGACGACCCGCGCCGCCGCCTCGCCCTGCTGGCGGCGCGCTTCTTCGGCGCGCAGCCGCGCGTCGCCGCC